>JBKPQA010000017.1:0-4121 GCA_046733835.1 Actinomycetota bacterium | reverse complement strand
AGCGCCTCGACGAGCTCCTCGCTCAACCCGGCGCGGATGCCCAGGACGACTCGCAGCACGCCCGACCCGAGCGGTTCGCCCTCCTCGAGCTGGTGGGTCACGACATCCGGCTCGTTCGCCACGGCCTCCGAAACCGCTTGCACGACAACGGGATCGAAGTGTGCTGGCGTCCACTCGAGATCCTGTGCGAGCGCCCACAGCATGCTGGGCCGCAGCTCGATGGAGTGGCCGCTGCCGAGATCCACCACCGCCACCTGGCAGCCGTCGGCCAGTGCTGCCTGCGCGGCCCGCGCCGCAGACACCGGTACCGGTCGGGCCGAGGGATCCCAAGCAGCCAACGCATCCACGCTGCTGAACAGCGGGAGGGCACGGCGTCCGTCCGGGGCGACCAGCGTGATGATCGCCATGTCGGTGCGCGTGTCGCCAGCGTGCGGGTCACCGGGATACGAGTCGCCGGGATGCGAGTCGCTGGGATACGAGTCGCTGGAGGGCGGTTCGCTCGTCGGCCATTCCCCGTCCTCGTCCCCGTCGCCCCGGACGGCGACGACTGGAACCAGCCAGCGGGCCATCGCTGCGGCGCGGCCGAGCCGGGCGTCGGCCTCGGCGGACGGCCGATCGTGTGCTTCCGCCAGAGCCTCCGCCAGCTCGGGGTCAGCGCCGCCCTGGTCGTCGTCGTAGCCCGTTCCGGAGAGGTTGCGCCCGGCCCAGGGAATCCCGGCGCTGTCGGTGTCCGTCATCAAGTCTCCTCATCCAGCCCGGGGGTCGGGCAGGACCGCCTCGACCTCGATCTCGACGCGCATGTCGGGGTGGAGCAACCCGGAAACGATGACCATCGTCGCCACCGGGGGGTTGGCGCCGAACAGCTCGGCGTGGACCCGTCCCACCGCGTCGCAGTCGCGCCGGTGCGTCACGTACATCCGGGTGCGGACCACGTCGTCCGCGGCGGCGCCAAGCTCGGCCAGTGCGGCCAGGGCCGTCTCGATGGCCACTCGCAGCTGGGCGCCCGGGTCTGCGGGGAACCTCACCCGCCCCTCGACCATGGACGTGCAGCCCGACACCAGGACCATCCTTTCCACGCGCATGGCGCGGGTGTAGCCGTAGGCCTTCTCCCAGATACCGCCGGAGAAGTGGCGCTGCCGGTCGGCGCGCCGCTGCTCCGTCACGGTCGGCCGGCCACGTCGAGGGCCTCACCCAGCGTGAAGGCCCCCCGGTACAGCGCCGATCCGATGATGGCCCCCTCGACGCCGCCCTCCACCAGCCCCCGCAGCGCCCGCACATCGTCCAGCGTCGACACCCCGCCGCTCGCCACCACCGGACGCGACGTGCGCTCGCATACCTGCTGGAGAAGGGCCAGGTTCGGCCCGGCCAGCATCCCGTCCTTGTTGACGTCGGTGACGACGTACCGGGCGCAGCCCTCACGGTCGAGCCGCTCGAGCGTCTCCCACAGGTCGCCGCCGTCACGCGTCCACCCCCGCGCCGCCAGCGTGGTCCCGCGGACGTCCAGGCCCACCGCGATGCGGTCGCCGTGCTCGGCGATCGCCTCCGCCGTCCACTCGGGCTGCTCGAGGGCCGCCGTCCCGAGGTTGACGCGGCGGGAGCCGGACGCGAGCGCGGCGGAAAGGGACGCTGCGTCGCGGATCCCCCCGGACAGCTCCACTTTGATGTCGAGCTTTCCCACGATCGAGTCGACGAGCTCGCGGTTCGACCCTCGACCGAAGGCGGCGTCGAGGTCCACGAGGTGGAGCCACTCGGCGCCCAAGTCTTGCCAGGCCAGCGCGGCCTCGACCGGGTCGCCGAACTCACCGCCGCTGCCGGCGACGCCCTGGATCAGCTGAACCGCCCGGCCGTCGGCGATGTCGACCGCCGGCAGCAGCTCCAGGCGTGGATCGGTGCTCACAGCGACCTCACCCAGTTCTCCAGCAGTTGCGCCCCGGCATCCCCGGACTTCTCGGGATGGAACTGCGTCGCCGACAGCGGCCCGTTCTCGGCGGCGGCGACGAAGTCGACGCCGTGCGTCGCCCAGGTCACGACCGGTGCCACTACCGCGAAGGTCCCGACCGGGTGAAGAGTCCAGTCCTGAGCCGCATACGAGTGCACGAAGTAGAACCGTTCGTCCTCGACCCCCGCGAACAACCGCGTGTCGGCTCCGGCCTTGACCGTGGACCAGCCCATGTGCGGCACCACGTCGGCGGGCAGCCGGTCAACCATCCCCGGCCACTCCCCCAGCCCGACCTCTGACGGGCCCGACGTGGGCTCGGTGGAGCCGTCAAAGAGCACCTGCATCCCGACGCATACCCCGAGAACCGGCCGGCCACCGGCCAGCCGGACGTCGATGACTCGCGCGCCGTCCGCCTCCCGCAGGCCACGCATACAGGCGTGGAAGTTCCCCACCCCGGGCACGAACAAGCCGTCGGCGTCCAGTGCGGCGGTCGGGTCACCGGTCAGCGACACCTCGGCGCCGACCCGCTCCAGGGCGCGAACCGCCGAGTGCACGTTGCCGCTGCCGTAGTCGAAGACCACCACGGTGGGCGGGGAGCTCATCGGTGCCCGTCCTCCATCTCGTCGCGCCATCTGACGTCATCGTGCACGGCTTTGTCATACCGGCGCACGACGGAGGGATTCGGGGCGATCACCGACGCGCCGAACGCCTCCGCCGCGACCGCGGACCCGTCAAGGTAGCGGCCACCGGGCAGCTTGAGCACGTTAAGGAGGTCACTCGCCACGGCGCGGGCGTCGCCCGCCGGGTCGTGCAGGACGTCGGCCAGCTCGCCGACCGCCCCCGGCTCTTCGACGCCGGCCGCGGCCACGACATCGGCCAGCCGGGCCACCGGCAGGCCACCGAGGTGGACGACGCCCTGACCCCGCTGCCAGACCAGCCAGCGGCGTACCGCGCGCCAGCCGCCCGGCGTCACGCACAGCACGGTGCGGCGCCCGACGACGCCGACGCCCACGGCGGGCCGGAGCCGGTGCGGCACGGGCCGGTTGAGCAGCATCGTCACGGCGTCGTCGTAGGGCGGCCGCACGGCGGTCGACTGCTCGACCGGGAGGACCGCGGTCCACCGGCCGTCTTCGGGGACGACGGCCAGCGGCGAGACGCCGGTCTCCGCCCATGAGACGGCGGCGGCAACGCCGCCATGGACGAGGAGGATGCCCTGCGGTGGTCCGCCCGAAGCCACCGCTAGAGGCTGCCCTTGGCGCTCGGTATGCCGGTCACGCGCGGGTCGACGGCCACGGCGGCCTTCAATGCCCGGGCGACCGCCTTGAACTGCGCCTCCACGACGTGGTGGGGGTCGCGGCCGCTGAGCACGCGCACGTGCAGCGCGATGCCGGCGTGGTGGGCGAGCGTCTCGAACACGTGACGGGTCAGCGACCCTGCGTAGCTTCCGCCGATGAGGACGTACTCCTGGCCCTCCGGTTCTCCGGTGTGGACGCAGTACGGGCGGCCGGCAACGTCGACCACGGCTTGCACCAGTGCTTCATCGAGGGGCACCGTCGCGTCGCCGAAGCGGGAGATGCCGCGCTTGTCGGCCAGCGCCTCGCGCAGCGCGTCTCCGAGGACGATCGCGACGTCCTCGACGGTGTGGTGGGCGTCGACATCGACGTCCCCCGTCGCGTTGACGGTGAGGTCGATGAGCGAGTGCTTGGCCAACGATGCAAGCATGTGGTCGTAGAACCGCACGCCGGTCGAGACCTCGGACTCGCCGGTGCCGTCGAGGTCGATCGTGAGGTCGACCTTCGACTCGCTGGTGGCGCGGCTGAGGCTGGCCCGGCGGTGCCGCGCGGCATCCGTCATGCCCTCGCCCCCTCGGCGCGCTCGTACTGCTGTCGGTGCGAGTCTGGCAGATCGGCCATCGCCCGCAGGAACGCCGACGTCTCGTCGGGCGTGCCGGCGGTCACGCGCAAGTGGTGCGGGATGCCGACGTCGCGGACCAGGACGCCCCGGTCGAGTAGTGACTGCCAGGTCGTCTTTGCGTCGGCCAGCCCGGCGAAGAGGACGAAGTTGGCGTCGCTCGGGACGGGTGGGTACCCGAGCGCGTCGAGTTCCGCCACGATGCGGTCGCGTTGCGCCTTGATGGCTTGGACCGTCGCGAGGAGGCTCGCGTCGTGCCGGAGCGCCGCAA
>JBKPQA010000016.1:0-8425 GCA_046733835.1 Actinomycetota bacterium | reverse complement strand
GTGAGGTGACTGCGCGGTAGCGCAGCCGTTCCGCTGACCACCTTCGGTCAGCCTGCGGACGCGCGATCGCAATCCCAGCAGTCGCTGCAGCCCGTGGGTAGGCACGCCCCGTCCAGCGTGCGGCCGGCTCTTCCTCGCCTCATTCGGGTCAGTCCCGTCGAGGTGCCGGAATCCGGTAGCCCACGGGCTGTTCCCTGCCCGACGGCTGCTTTCGTGGCCGCCGTCGCTTCGTCTACGGCTGGCGGCGCAGCACCGTCCAGGCAGCGGGGTCGTTCAGACTCGGGTATGCGTCGACGTCCTGCGCCGCAGCGCCACCGCCGGCGCCGACCGCGGTGAAGACCAGCCGGTCGTGCAGCCGGTTTCGTCGGCCCGCCCAGAACTCGACCTCGCGGCACCGCACGCGGTACCCGCCCCAGAAATCCGGAACCGGCACGTCGTCGGCGGTGCCATGGTCGGGGAACTGAGCCGCATACCGGTCGAAGTCCGCCTCGAGCTGCTCGCGGCCGGTGGCCAGCTGCGACTGTCGCGACGCCCAGGCGCTGATCCGTGATCCCCAGGGCCGCGACGCCCAGTACGCGCGGACCTCGTCCGCCGCGACGTCCTCCACCACGCCGCGGAACCGGATGGACCGGTACATCGCCGGCCAGGTGAGCGAGGCGGCGATCCGCGGGTCGGCGGCGAGCTCGACGCCCTTGGTGGAGTCCCGACTGGTCACGAACCCCGGTCCCCGTTCGTCGAAGAACCGCATGAGGACCGTGCGGACATTGGGCGCGCCCGTGGTGTCGACGGTGGCCACCGAGAGCGCACGCGGCTCCGGGACGTCGTCGCGGGCCTCGGCTCGGGCGTCCGCTTCCTCGACCCATTGGCGCGCCTGCTGCCACGGGGTGGACGCCAGCTCGGCCTCGCTCAGGCCCTCTCCGGCGTAATCGACTCGGTAGACCGCGGTCATGCGCGCTCCCTTCGGGGTATGCGTCTCAAGGCTAAGCGGGGTGACTAGGCGGGGTCCCCGCGAAGTATCGGAGCGAAGCGCGGGGTCCTCGCCACCTATCGACGCGAAGCGGCGAAGGTCGTAGGGAGAACTTCGTGGGGTGACTAGGCTCGAGACGACGGAGGTGCCGCGTGGGCGTGACCAGGCTGGTCATCGAGGGCGTGAGACAGGGGGCCAAGTACGCCCCGGCGATTGCCGTCGCTGTCCGACAGGTACGGGGCCCGGCAACCGACTATGCCAAGGGTCACCTCGAGGCGGCGCGCCAGCGGAAGCTGGCCGTCACCAAGGCGGCATCGGTCCGTGACGGGACGGTCCTGCGGCTGCTGCATGGCGAGCAGACGGTCTGGGTGGTCTACAGCGGGGACGAGCCGATCTCGGCGCACCCGGATGTCGGCGTGCCCCTCGCCGAGCTGGTCGCCCACGCGGACCTCAACCGGCGTCGCCCTCCGGAGGACTTCCCGACGGCGCGGCAGCGGGCGTCCGCGGCTCGGCAGAAGACGGTGTCGAAGGTGAAGCTGCCGCGTCGCCACTCCGGCGACGTCAGTCCCGGACCCTGATGCCGAGCTGGTCGGCGAAGGCGTCCGCCAGCTCGAGGAGCTGCACGCGGCTGATCGTCGCGCCGCGGAGGCTGGGAAGGCCTTGCGGCGCCACGAGACGGGCGCCGGACAGGTCGACCTTGCTCAGCGTCGCCTTGCTCCACTGAGCTCCGGTGAGGAGGCAGCCGTCGAAGACCACGTCGGTCACCTTGGCGTCCGCGAAGTCCGGCTCCAGCAGGACGCAGTCTTCGAACCGCACCTCCCGTAGTTGGGCTCCGCGGAGGTTGAGGTAGTCGATCTTGCCGCCACGGACGGTCACGCGCCGCCAGCTCGACCCGTATGCGGCGATCGCCCCGAGGCGGGGTTCGACCAGATCGCAGTCCTGCAGGGTGGCCTCGGTCAGTTCCGTCCCGACGCCGCGGACCCGGTCCAGGCGGCAGTCGGTCCATCGAGTGTCCTTGAGGTGGGCCTCCGTGAGATCGACCCGGTCGAATCGGCAGTCGAGGAAGCGCGCTCCGGCCGCGTCGGCGTCGACCAGGTCCGACCCGCTGAACCGCACCTCGTCGTAGGCGCCGTCCGGCTGAAGCTGGCCGGTGAAGTCGGTATGCGAGTCGGTCGGGACGTCGGACACCCGCCGATCATGCTCCGGTGAAGGTATATCCGAGCGCTTTTGCGTTCGGATATACCTCCACCCGGAAAGCGGAGTCAGACCTGCGGGCCCTCGGACCGCAGCTTGTCGACCTCGGCCATGGCGTTGCGCAGGTCGGTCAGCCACTCGTCGGCGTGCTGGCCGACCAGCGTGACCGCCCAGGCGAGCGCCTCGGACCGGGACCGGGCGACGCCGGCGTCGACCAACGTGTCGAGGACCATCCGCTGCGGCTGACGGAGCCGGGTCATGACCGGGACCGCCTGGTGGGTGAAGAGGTCGGAGTACTCCCCGATCTTGGCCCCCCACGCGACCTTGCGGCCGTACCGCTGCTCCGCCTCCTGGGCGATGGCGATCCGCTCGTCGCGGGTGTCCTCGCGCCAGCGGCTGATCCGCCCTTCGGCGGCGGCCTGAGACGCCTGGCCCTCGCCGCCGTCAACCGGCGGCAGCTCACCGACGACGATGATCTCCTCGCGGTCGACGCTCACCGTCGGGGCGCCGACGAACCAGTCGGAGGGCAGCCGCCCGGCGAACCAGTCCGTGGCGTCGTCCGCTGACGGAAGATCCGCCTGCTGCCAGCCACCCGGCCGGCCGAACGGGCCGCCGCGACGTCCGCGGCCGCGGCCGAAGCCGGGCCCGAATCCGGGCCCCCAGCCCTGGGCGAACGGGCCGCCCGGGCCGCCGAACGGGCCCGGACCGAACTGGGGTCCGAAGGGCCCGCCAGGGCCGCGACGCCCGCCGCGACGCCCGCCGCGGCGCTCCTCGCGCTCGCCGCGCTCGCGGTGATGCTCACCGCGCTCGTGGTGATGACGGCGCTTGCCGCCCTCTTCGTGCTCGTCGTACGGCTCGTCCTGGGGACCAGGTGCGTCTTGTGGGATGTTCATGAGAGCTCCTTTCGTAAGGCTCATTACAAGATTACAGACTTACCAACGCGTGCACCAGACGTCGTGTTCCCACTTCCCCTGCAGTCCAGTGGCCGGACCCGTAACCGGGCTGTCGGCTCCCTTTTGGGACCATGAGGACGTGACTGACCCCGCAGCACTCACCATCCCCGCCGACCTCAAGCCGCAGGACGGCCGGTTCGGCTCGGGCCCGGGCAAGGTCCGGCCGGGACAGGTCGACTACCTGTCCTCCATCGCGACCACGGTCCTCGGCACCTCGCACCGCCAGGCGCCCGTTCGCGGGCTGGTCGGCGACGTCCGGGAGGGTCTGGCCTCGCTGTTCGAGCTGCCCGACGGCTACGAGATCGTCCTCGGCAACGGCGGCTCGACCGCGTTCTGGGACATCGCGGCCTTCGGCCTGGTCCGGGAGCGCGCTCAGCACCTCAGCTTCGGCGAGTTCTCCAGCAAGTTCGCCTCCGTCACGCAGAACGCGCCGTTCCTCGGCGACTCAACCATCGTCAAGGCCGAGCCGGGCACTCTCGCGCAGCCGCGGGCCGAGGCCGGCATCGATGTGTATGCGTGGCCGCACAACGAGACGTCCACCGGCGTGATGGCGCCGGTCCGCCGGGTGGAGGGCGCCGACGACGACGCCCTCCTCCTGGTCGACGCGACCTCCGGTGCCGGCGGCCTGCCCGTGGACATCACCGAGGTCGACGTCTACTACTTCGCTCCCCAGAAGTGCTTCGCGTCCGACGGCGGCCTGTGGCTGGCGGCCTTCTCCCCCGCCGCCCTGGCCCGCGTTGACGAGATCGCCGCGTCCGGCCGCTGGGTGCCCGACTTCTTCAGCCTGCCGACGGCGATCTCCAACAGCCGCCTCAACCAGACGTACAACACGCCCGCGGTCGCCACGCTGGCCCTCCTGGCCGAGCAGGTCCGCTGGCTTGGCGAGCAGGGCGGGCTCGAGTGGGCGGTGAAGCGAACCACCGACAGCAGCAGCCGGCTCTACTCGTGGGCCGAGCGCACCGCATACACGACGCCCTTCGTCGTGGACCCGAGGGCCCGGAGCCTCGTCGTCGGCACGATCGACCTGGACGACGCGGTCGACGCCGCTGCGGTCGCCAGAACCCTGCGCGCCAACGGCATCGTCGACGTGGAGCCCTACCGCAAGCTGGGTCGCAACCAGCTCCGCGTGGCGATGTTCCCGGCGGTGGAGCCCGACGACGTCTCGGCGCTCACGTCCTGCGTGGACTACATCGTGGAGCGGCTCAGCGCCTGAGCAGCGCCGCGATCACCGCTACCGCCACCAGCAGGACCAGGGCGACGACGGTGAGCCGCTGCCGGAACCGGACGTTCACCGGACCGCTTCGGGCTGCGGCTGCTCGGCCGGCTCGACGGTGATGCGGAGCCGGGGCCGGCGCCGGGACTGGTAACGCACCTGGACATTCTGGCGCCGGAGCAGGTATGCGGCGACGGCCACCAGTGACAGACCCACCGCGAGGGTGCCGATCCCGATGGTCCAGCGGGCGCCGAACGCGTCGCCGATCCAGCCGATGACCGGCGCACCGAGGGGGGTTCCGCCCATGAAGACCGCCATGTACAGAGCCATGACCCGTCCGCGCATCTCGGGGGCGACGGCCAGCTGCACCATGGCGTTCGCCGTGGTCAGGGCGGTGAGCGAGGCGAGACCAATGGGGACTAGAGCGACCGCGAACACCTCGTAGGTCGGTGCAAGAGCACCGACGGCGGTCGCCACGGTGAAGCCGACCAGCGCGACGAGCAGCACCCGGAGGCGCGGCCTCTTCCGGCGGGCGGCCAGCAGCGCACCGGCCAGGGAGCCGATGGCCATGATCGAGCCGAGCATGCCGTACTCGGTCGGGCCCTCATGGAACTCCTGAGTGGCCATCAGGGCCGTGGTGATCTGGAAGTTCATCCCGAACGTGCCGAGGACGAACACCAGCGCGAGGACGAGCAGGATGTCCGGCCGGCTCCGCACGTAAGCAAGGCCCTGCCGGATCTGCCGCTTGCCCCGAGCGGGAGGCGCCGGTGTGAGGTCCCGGACCCGCATCACGAGGAGGGACGCAACGACGAAGGCGAAGGACAACCCGTTGATCAGCAGGGCCCAACCGGTGCCGAGGGCCGCGATCACGAGACCCGCGATGCCCGGTCCGACGAGGCGGCCGGCGTTGAACGAGGCGCTGTTCAGCGCCACGGCGTTGGCCAGCCGGTCCTTGGGCACCATTTCGGACACGAACGACTGCCGGGCCGGGTTGTCGACCGCCGTGGCGACGCCCTGGAGGAACGCGATGAGGTAGACCTGCCACAGCTGCACGTGCCCGGTCAGTGTGAGCGCCGCCAGCGCGAGCGCCGACAGCCCGAGGAACGACTGGGTCGTCATCAGGATGTGCCGCTTGTTGAACCGGTCGGCGATCATGCCGGTGACCGGCGCCATCAGCAGGAACGGCAGGAACTGCAGGCCAGTGACGATGCCCAGGGCGCTTGCCGAGTGGTTCGTCAGCTGGGTGAGGACCAGCCAGTCCTGCCCGACGCGGCCCATCCAGGTGCCGACGTTGGAGACGAGGGACCCGGACGCGAAGATGCGGTAGTTGCGGACGGCGAGGGAGGCGAAGGTCGGGCTCACTCTCCCGCCACCTTGGCGAGGATCTCGGTCGCGCGGGCGAGCACGTCCTGCTCCTCGGGAGTCAGCCGGGCGACCCGGCTGGCCATCCAGGCGTCTCGCTTGCGGCGGATAGTGCGCACGGAGCGGCGGCCTTCCTCACTGAGCGAGAGGATCACCGAGCGCCCGTCCAGCGGGTCGTCCTGACGGAGCACGAGGCCCCGGTCGACGAGCGCGCCCACGGTGCGCGTCATGCTCGGCTTGGCGACCCGTTCCATTTCTGCGAGTTCACCGGGGGTGCGGGGCGCCTCCTCCAGGCGGCAGAGGACCGAGAACTGGTGCGGGGCCACGTCGTGGCTCGACTCGAACCGAACCCGGCGGCTGATCCGCATACACGCGAGACGAAGGTCCGTCGCCATCCGCGTCAGCTGCGGAGCGTTCAGAGTCGTGGTCACCATCATTAGTTAGCATAACTCATTACTTCGGCTAACTATTTCGGTATGCGATTCCGGCGCCCGTTTCCACGGTGGGGACTAGCCGCCGGGCAGGAGGCGCACGAATCCCAGGAGCAACCGCTGCACGACGTCCGGTGGTGAGGCGAGCCGCATCTCGGCGCGGTGGTCGGCGAGCACCCGGAGCTGGGCCAGCCGGCCCCGCGCGTCGGCCGCCGCGAGACCACGGAACATCGCCTCGGTGCCGAGGGCCGGCGTGATCTCCCAGCGGGCGCGGGTGGCCACTCCGTCCGACGTCATGCCATGGACGACCCCAGGCTCCACGCTGAACCGGCCACCTGCATCGACGACCTCGGTGCGCTTGTCGCGGACGACGCGAAGCCGTCCCTCCAACACCTCGAAGTCCTCACGCTGGGTCGGGTGCAGGTGCCGGAGCGGGTCGCCGGCCCGGGCGTCCCAGGCCGACTCGACGACGAGCCGCTCCGGCCCGGACTCCAGGACGGTGAGGACCTGGTGTGGGGTCAGGTGAATGTGTGTCGGGGACACGCTGGTGAGCTCAGTCGACGTGCAGCAGGGCCTTGATCGGCTCAAGCGCGAAGTAGACGACGAAGAGGATGGCGACCACCCACATGAGCGGGTGGATCGACCCAGCCTTGCGCCGGATCAGCTTGATGAACACATACGTGACGAAGCCCGCGCCGATACCGGCGGTGATCGAGTAGGTGAAGGGCATCAGGACGATCGTCAGGAACGCCGGGATGGCGATCTCGAGGTCGTCCCAGGTGATGCCCTTGACCTGCTGCATCATGAGGAACCCGACGATCACCAGGGCCGGGGTCGCCGCCTCGTACGGGACGATCGCCACCAGCGGCGCGAGGAAGGTCGCCAGGAGGAACAGCACGCCGGTGGTGACGCTGGCCAGCCCCGTCCGCGCCCCTTCGCCGACGCCGGACGCCGACTCGATGTAGGAGGTGTTGCTGCTGACGCTCGCCGCGCCGCCGGCCACGGCGGCAAGCGAGTCGACGGTCAGGATGCGCTGCGAGTTCGGCGGGTCACCCTCCTTGTCGAGGAGGCCGGCCTCGGCGCCGATCGCCACCATCGTGCCCATGGTGTCGAAGAAGTCGGCCAGCATGAGGGTGAAGATCAGCAGCAGCGCCGCGACGAACCCGATCTTGCTGAACGAGCCCAGCAGGCTGAACTGTCCGAGCAGCCCGAAGTCGGGCACGTCGACGATGGTGCTCGGCAGGGTGGGGACGTTCAGGCCCCAGCCGGTGGGGTTGACGACCTGGCCCGTGGCGTCGGTCTGGCTGCCGACGTGGAAGACGGCCTCGATGATGATGGCGAGAATCGTCGCGCCGATGATTCCGATGAGGATGGCGCCCTTTACGCGAAGCACGAGCATGGCGATGATGCCAAACAGCCCGACCACGAAGACGAGCATCGGCCAGCCGGAGAGGAAGCCGCCGACGCCGAGCTCGACCGGAACCGGTCCGGAGGGCTTGCGGACAAACCCGGCGTCGACCAGGCCGATGAAGGTGATGAAGAGGCCGATTCCGACCGAGATGGCGGTCTTCAGTTGGGTCGGCACGGCCCGCAGCACCGCCCTCCGGAAGCCGGTCAGGACGAGGATCGTAATGATGATCCCCTCGATAACGACCAAGCCCATCGCGTCGGGCCACGTCATGCCGGGCAGCTTGGCGATGCCGAACGCCACGAAGGCGTTGAGTCCAAGCCCGGTGGCGAGGGCCAGCGGGTAGTTCGCGACCACCCCCATGAGGATCGTCATCACGCCGGCGACCAGAGCCGTGGCGGCCGCCACGAGGAGCTTGGCGCGGCCGATGTCACCGCCGCCGAGGAACGCGCCCGTGCTGTCCGCCTGGGTGCCGATGATGAGCGGGTTCAGCACCACGATGTAGGCCATCGTGAAGAAGGTCACGAGGCCTCCGCGCAGCTCGCGAGTGACCGTCGAGCCGCGCTGGGAGATCAGGAAGAAGCGGTCGAGGGTGCTGTTTCCGCCGGGCCCCCGAGCCGGGGACGGCGCCGTCTGGGTCTTCGCCATGGCGCCGACGGTAGCGGCGCCATGTTTCGGCGCGATGACGATTTACGGGTGTGTCTAGGCTGGCGGAATGACCAGCGGGGACGTGCCGGGCGAGACGCCGGCCCAGGAGCTCCAGCCGGTCTCGGTCCCGATGACCCGGATCGTGGAGATCGGTACGGGCCTTTGGGCCGTGGCCCTCGCCGTGGTCCTCGTCATCCCGAGCCTCCACGAGGGGTCGCGCTCGTGGTGGCCCTGGTGCTGCGCCGCGGG
>JBKPQA010000015.1:0-9850 GCA_046733835.1 Actinomycetota bacterium | reverse complement strand
CACCATCCTCGACCAGCTCGCCGAGCTCGACGACGTCTTCGCCGCCAACAACCTCGAGGGCACGAAGATCGAGTCGACCCTCTACGACGGCGTGCGCGGCCCGGGCACCTACAACGGCAAGTTCCTCGCCATCAACTACGTCCTCACGCTGTATGCGGTGTGGTACTCCCAGAGCCTGTTCGACGAGAACAGCTGGACCGCTCCGAAGACGTGGGACGAGGCCAAGGACCTCGGCGCCAAGGCCAAGGCCAAGGGCAAGTACCTCTTCGTGTGGGGCAAAGAAGCGGCCACCTATTACCAGACGCTCGCCGTCGACTCGGCGATCAAGGAGGGCGGTACGGAGGTCCGGCTGGCCCTCGAGAACCTTGACCCGAAGTGCTGGTCGCAGCCGACGGTGCAGGCGGTCTTCAACGCGATGGGCGAGTGCGTGAAGAACGGTTACTTCGTCCCTGGTGGTGCCGGCACGCAGTTCACTGCGGCCCAGGCTCAGTGGAGCAACGACCAGCAGGCGCTGCTCTACCCCTCCGGCTCGTGGATCGAGAACGAGATGAAGAAGGCCACCAAGGACGGCTTCAAGATGACCGGCGTCCCGGAGATGGTGCTCAGCAGCAGCCCCAAGCTGCCGTACGAGACACTGCGAAGCGCGTCCGGCGAGCCGTTCATCGTCCCCAAGGCGGGCAAGAACGTCGCGGGCGGCAAGGAGCTGCTGCGGGTCATGCTGTCGAAGGACGCGGCGACGAACTTCACGAAGACCAAGCTGGCCCCGACCATCGTCAAGGGCCTCGTGCCCGCCGACGGCTTCGGCTCGACGGCGCTGCAGTCGCAGGCGAAGATGCTCGACGCCGCGGGCAAGAACGTCTTCGACTACAAGTTCGTCACCCGTTACGGCACGAACAAGGACATGCTGGTGGTCTGGAACGCGTTCCTGTCCGGTCAGACCGACGTCGCCGGGCTCACGAGCGGGCTCCAGCAGATCACCGACAAGGTCGCCAACGACCCCGCCGTCCAGAAGGAGAAGGTCACCTCGTGACCACACCCGTCGTTGCGGCTCCGGGCACTGGGCGCAAGCCCAGGGCCCGGGGCCCGCGCGGTCGGATGACGTTCGACCGCATCAGCTTCATGGTCGTGTTCCTCGGGGTGCCGCTCGCGCTGTTCCTCGTCTTCGTCATCTCGCCGTTCATCCAGGCCCTCTACTACGGGATGACGGACTGGACCGGGTTCTCCCCGAACTTCAACTTCGTCGGCTTCGACAACTACGTGAAGCTGGCGCAGGACGACATCTTCCGGAAGTCGGTCTTCAACAGCGTGCTGCTGGCGATCGTCGTGCCGTTCGCGACCATCGTCATCGCGCTGCTGTTCGCCAGTCTGGTCACGGTCGCCGGCGGGGCGAGCGGCGGGGTCCGCGGCCTCAAGGGATCGTCGTTCTACCGGGTCGTCTCGTTCTTCCCGTACACCGTGCCGGCCATCGTCATCGGCATCATCTGGGCCCAGGTCTACGACCCGCAGGCCGGGCTGCTCAACGGGATCCTCACCGCGGTCGGACTCGAGCAGTTCAAGTCGTTCGCCTGGCTCGGCGAGGTGGCCACGGCCATGCCGGCCTCGATGTTCGTCATGGTGTGGGCCCTGGTCGGCTTCTACACCGTACTGTTCGTAGCGGCGATCAAGGGCGTGCCGGCCGAGATCTACGAGGCCGCCCGCCTCGACGGCGCGGGCCGGATCCGGACGATCTGGTCGGTCACCCTCCCGCTCATCCGCGACAACGTGCAGACCGCGTGGATCTACCTCGGTATCGCCGCCCTCGACGCATTCGTCTGGATGCAGGCCCTGAACCCCTTCGGTGGCCCGAACAACAGCACGCTGGTCATGCCGCAGGAGCTGTTCAACACGGCCTTTGGCAAGGGCCAGTTCGGGTATGCGACGGCGATGGGTGTCGTCCTGGCGATCGTCACGCTGCTCTTCGCGGCGGCCGTGTTCATCGGCTTCCGCTTGGCGGGCGGCCGAGACTCCGGAAGCCGGCTGTGACCGCCGAAGCGACGACCGCGGCGGCCGGCGGCCGCGAGCAGGTCGCCGCCGACACGGCTGGACGCACCAATCCGGGTGACCGACGCGCCGCGGTCATCTCCCACGTCGTCCTGGTGCTGTGGTCGATCGTCGTCCTGCTGCCTCTGCTCTGGGCGTTGGTGTCGTCGTTCAAGACGACCAACGAGATCCTCGGATCGCCGTTCACCCTGCCGGCGTCGCTCAACTTCGCGAACTACGCGTCGGCCTGGGACACCGCGGGGATCGGCACATCGTTCTTCAACACCGTCGTCGTGGTCGGCTGCTCGCTGGTCCTCGTGATGGTGCTCGGCGCGATGTGCGCCTACGTCCTCGCACGGTTCCAGTTCTGGGGCAACCGCGCGATCTACTACCTCATGCTCGCGGGCCTCACCTTTCCGGTGTTCCTCGCGATCGTCCCGCTGTTCTTCATCCTGCGCAGCCTCAACCTGCTCAACACGCTGCAGGGCCTCATCACCGTCTACGTCGCGTTCGCGCTGCCGTTCACGGTGTTCTTCCTCTTCGCCTTCTTCAAAGCGCTGCCGGAGGAGATCTACGAGGCCGCGCAGCTCGACGGCGCGGGCGAGTGGCGGACGTTCTTCCAGGTCATGCTGCCGATGGCGCGCCCGGGTATGGCGTCGGTGGCCATCTTCAACTTCCTCGGCCTGTGGAACCAGTTCCTCCTGCCGGTCGCCCTCAACACCGACCCGACCAAGTACGTGCTCTCCCAGGGCATGGCGTCGTTCGCCTCGCAGGCGGGCTACTCGGTGGACTACGGCGCGCTCTTCGCGGCCGTCGTCATCACCGTGCTGCCGGTGCTGATCGTCTACGTCATCTTCCAGCGCCAGCTGCAGGGTTCAGTCGCGCGGGGCACCAGTCGGTAGAGCTCAACTCGCGGGCGTCTCCTCCGGCGCGCAGCCGTAGCGCTGGAGGAAGCGCTCACGGTCGATGACGGCCCGCTGCACCTCCCCGACGGCGACCTCCTCGCCGGAGTCGTCGAGGACGCGCACGTGGAAGATGAGACGCCGCCCGTCGCTCACCGGGCGCGAGCTCTTGACGTGCACCGTCGTGCCGACCGGCGCGGCCTTGATGTGCTCGACCTTGACCATGGTGCCCACCGTGGTCTGGCCGGGTTCGAGATTCTCCGCCGCGGTGCCGAAGGCAGCCCGCTCGATCCAGTTGATCAACCGCGGCGTCGCGAGGACTGGCATGTCGCCACTGCCGAGACGCTCGGCCGTGTCGGCGTCCGTCACCGTGTGATGGCTGACCTCCATTCCATGAGGATAGGCGCGCCGCGCGCCGAGGGCCTCCTCCCGTCTGCAACAGTTCGGTGCGGTGAACGTGTATGCGTGGGTGCTGCTTGCGGGTGCCGCTGCGGCCGCCGTCGCGGACTGGTTCGCCGTGGCGACCCGGCGCCGGGCGCTCGAGCAGGTGGCCAAACCCGCATACGTCATCCTGCTGGGCGCCTTTGCCTGGCTGCTCCACGCGGAACAGAGCATGTCCGGGATGTGGCTCCTCACTGCGCTGGCGCTGTGC
This sequence comes from Actinomycetota bacterium, assembly GCA_046733835.1. Classification (GTDB taxonomy): domain Bacteria; phylum Actinomycetota; class Actinomycetes; order Actinomycetales; family Dermatophilaceae; genus Lapillicoccus. Next base: position 6,277 of record JBKPQA010000015.1, on the reverse strand, counting down.
CTGCTGGGGGACGTGCTCCTGCTCTCGGACTCCGACCAGGCCTTCGGTTTCGGGCTGGTGACCTTCCTCCTGGCCCATGTCGCGTTCATCGGTGCCGTTCTCGCGATGGACCGGCGGACACCGATCTGGGCCGGTGTCAGCGCGACAGTCGTGGTCGTCCTCCTGATCGTGTCGTTCGTCTTGTGGCCGCTGGCCCGGCGCGACATGGCGGAAGGGCTGCCACCGACGCTGTACGCACTGGTCCTGGGCACGTTCGTCTCGGTGGCGTGGTGGTCCGGGCATGTCCTCGTCGGAGTGGGCGCCTCGCTGTTCCTTCTCAGCGACGGAGCGCTGGCTGCGCGGCGGTTCTGGCGCGATATTCGTGGAAGCGGTGTCGTCGTGATGGTGACGTATCACGCGGCTCTGCTCCTCCTGGTCGTCGGAATCCTCCGGCCGGACCTCGTCGACACCTGACGACCATCGCTGCGCTAACCTGGGTCCGTGGCCACCCAGCTCCTTCTTCCCTCGCCGCGCTGAGCACACCCGACCAGCGCGGCGCCCCTCCTGTGCGAGGGGCTTTTCTGTGTCTGCTGCAGTCCGGAACCGTGCACCACACGAAGGACCAACGATGACTTCTGAGCAGTCGCCCGACGAGACACCGTTCCGCTACACCGCGGCGATGGCGCGCGACATCGAGCTCGCGTGGCAGGACCGGTGGGAGGAGCAGGGGACCTTCCAGGCGCCGAACCCAGCCGGACCGTGGGCGGAGCCGGAGAAGGTCGCGGGCCGGGGCAAGAAGCTCGTCGTCCTCGACATGTTTCCTTACCCGAGCGGAGCCGGTCTGCACGTCGGTCATCCACTTGGGTACATCGGCACCGACGTGTATGCCCGCTTTCACCGCATGTTGGGCCGCAACGTCCTCCACTGCTTAGGCTACGACGCCTTCGGCCTGCCGGCCGAGCAGTACGCGGTCCAGACCGGTCAGCACCCGCGGAAGACCACCGAGGACAACATGGTGGTCATGCGCCGCCAGCTGCGGCGGCTGGGTCTCGGGTTCGACGAGCGGCGCACCTACGCCACGATCGACGAGGACTACTTCCGCTGGACCCAGTGGATCTTCCTGCAGATCTACAACTCGTGGTACGACCCCGACGCCGTCCGTGCCGACGGAGGGCGCGGCGCGGCCCGGCCGATCGGGACGTTGGTGGACGCGTATGCGTCGGGTCGCCGTCCCCTGCCGCGCGGCGACAACCGCTCGTGGGCCGACCTCTCCGACGCCGAGCAGGAGACGCTGTTGGCCGAGGAGCGGTTGGCCTACACGTCCGAGGCCCCGGTCAACTGGGCGCCCGGCTTGGGCACCGTGCTGTCCAACGAGGAGGTCACCAACGAGGGCCGTTCGGAGAGAGGGAACTTCCCGGTCTTCCGGCGCAACCTGCGCCAGTGGATGATGCGGATCACCGCGTATGCGGACCGGCTCGCCGACGACCTGGACCGGGTGGACTGGCCGGAAAAGGTCAAAGTCATGCAGCGCAACTGGATCGGCCGGTCCAGTGGCGCGCGGATCACCTTCCCGGTGCCGACGTCCTCCGGTCAGGAGGCGGGCATCGAGGTCTTCACAACGCGCCCCGACACGGTGTTCGGCGCGACGTTCATGGTGCTGGCCCCGGAGCACCCGTTGGTGGACGAGATCGTGCCCGGCGAGGGGTGGCCAGAGGCGACCAAGCCGGTGTGGACCGGAGGGGCAGCCGACCCGCGGTCGGCGGTCGACGCATACCGGCAGGCGACGTCGCGGAAGAGCGAGGTCGAGCGACAGATGGACGACCGGTCCAAGACAGGCGTCTTCACCGGGGGGTATGCGACGAATCCCTTGACCGGACAGCCGATTCCGGTGTTCGTAGCTGACTACGTCCTGATGGGGTACGGAACCGGGGCGATCATGGGAGTCCCGGGCCAGGACGAGCGCGACTGGGCGTACGCGCTGGCCTTCGACCTGCCGATCGTGCGCACCGTGCAGCCCGCCGATAGTCACCCCGACGACGAGGCCTACCTGGGGGAGGGTCCGGCGATCAACTCGGTCAACGACGACATCTCACTGAACGGCCTGAGCGTCGACGATGCCAAGTCCCGAATCATCGAGTTCCTGGAGCAGCGGGGGATCGGCCACGGGACGGTCAACTACCGGCTGCGCGACTGGCTGTTCAGCCGGCAGCGCTACTGGGGCGAGCCGTTCCCGATCGTCTACGACGAGACGGGCACCGCCCGTGCCCTGCCAGATTCCATGCTTCCGCTGGCTCTGCCGGACGTACCCGACTACTCGCCGAAGACCTTCGACCCGGACGACGCCGAGAGCTCGCCCGAGCCGCCGCTGTCGCGGGTGCCGGAGTGGGTCGAGGTGGAGCTGGATCTCGGCGACGGGCTGCGGAAGTACCGGCGGGACACCAACACGATGCCTAACTGGGCCGGATCTTGTTGGTATTACTTGCGGTACCTGGACCCCGCCAACCACGACACGTTCTGTGACCCGGAGAACGAGCGCTACTGGATGGCCAAGCACGCGCATACCGTCGAGGGCGCGCCGCCCGGCGTCACCGACCCCGGCGGGGTGGATCTCTATATCGGTGGCGTGGAGCACGCGGTTCTTCACCTGCTGTATGCACGGTTCTGGCACAAGGTGCTGTTCGACCTCGGGCTGGTCTCGAGCGAGGAGCCGTTCCGGAAGTACTTCTCGCAAGGGATGATTCAGGCCTACGCCTACACCGACGCGCGGGGCCAGTACGTCCCGGCCGAGGAGGTCGAGGAGACGCCGGGCGGTCACGGCGAGGAGCCGACCTTCACGTGGCACGGTCAGCGAGTAGCCCGTGAGTACGGGAAGATCGGCAAGTCGTTGAAGAACGTCGTCAGCCCGGACGACATGTACGACGCCTACGGCGCGGACACTTTCCGCGTCTACGAGATGTCCATGGGGCCCTTGGAACTGGGGCGTCCGTGGGAGACGCGGGCCGTCGTGGGGAGCCAGCGATTCCTGCAGCGGTTGTGGCGGAACGTGATCGACGAGACGACCGGTGCCGTCGTGGTCTCGGAAGAACCGCCCGACGCGGCGACGTTGACCGCCTTGCACCGGACCATCGCTGGGGTACGCGAGGACTACGAGCATCTGCGGTTCAACACGGCTATTGCGAAGCTGATCGAGTTGAACAACGTGCTGACCAAGCTCGACCTGGCACCGCGCGCCGTGGTCGAAACCTTGGTGCTGATGGTGGCACCGGTCGCCCCGCACATTGCCGAGGAGCTGTGGCGGCGGCTGGGTCACGAGGGTGGCGTGAGCTACGTTCCGTTCCCACAGGCCGAACCGTCGCTGCTCGTCGAGGAAACCGTGACCTGCGTCATCCAGGTGCGCGGCAAGGTTCGCGACCGGGTGGAGGTGCCGTCGACAATCGGCGAGGACCAGCTGCGGTCGCTGGTGCTGGCGCGGGACAAGGTGGTGGCCGCGACGCCCAACGGCGTTCGCACCGTGATCGTGCGCGTGCCGAAGCTGGTCAACGTGGTGCCCGCCTGACCGTTCGACGTCTCGGTGCCGCCGTTCGGGCGACTGCTGCGAGGCGACGGGAGGCGCTAGCGTGCGAGCGTGAGCGTCGCCATCGTGACGGACTCGACCGCATACCTGCCGGCGGACCTGGTCCGCGCAGGTTCGGTGCCGATCACGGTCGTGCCCCTTCACGTCATCGTGGGCGGCAAGCAGCATCGTGAGGGCATCGATGTGACGATCGAGTCCCTCTCGGAGGCGCTGCAGTCGTTCACGCCGTTGAGCACGTCGCGACCGTCGCCGCAGGAGTTCGTGGAGGCGTACGAGGCCGCGGCAGCGGCGGGTGCGTCGGCGGTGGTCTCGATCCACATTTCGTCGGAGATGTCGGGGACCTGCCAGTCTGCCCGCTTGGCCGCGGAGCAGTCGCCAATCCCCGTCGAGGTGGTCGACTCCCGGTCTCTCGGCATGGCTATGGGCTTCGGAGTTCTGTCGGCCGCGGAGGCCTCCGGCGAGGGGCGCTCAGCGGCGGACGTGGCGGAGATCGCGCGGGCTCGCGCGGTGGCAGCGAAGGTGGCGTTCTACGTCGACACCCTGGAGTACCTGCGCCGCGGTGGTCGCATCGGCTCGGCGTCCGCCCTGCTGGGATCGGCATTCGCCATCAAACCGATCTTGACGTTGGCCGACGGTGCAATCCGGCCGCTCGAGCGGGTTCGGACGTCCAGCCGGGCGTTGGCGCGGCTCGCGGAGCTCACCGCAACGGCGGCGTCCGAGGTCGTGGCGGCCGGAGGCCAGGTCGACATCGCCGTTCAGCACCTCGATTCAGCGTCGCGAGCGAAGTCGCTCGCGGCGACGTTGCGGGAGCGGGTTCCTCAGGCGGGTCAGGTCGTCGTGGCCGAGCTGGGTGCGGTCGTCGGAGCGCACGTGGGGCCTGGGACCTTGGCGGCCGTCGCCTCTGCGCGGCCGAGCTGATCCACATGCACTGAGCAGTTCGTCCCGCGGTCCACAGGTGGGCCGCACGATGTCGCTGGGCGACCGTGAGCCTTCTTACGGTCACTCGTATGCGTCGCCAGCCACCACCCGAGGTCGACCCCGACCGCCTACGCACCCTTCTGGCGTCGGCCCGGGCTCGTCCGGATCCACCTCGGCGCTTCGGGTGGGTTCCGGAGGAGGAGCCGCCCGCCGCCGACATGAGTTGGCTCGACGAGTCGTCGGTCTGGGACGTCGAACCGTCCCTTCTGCAAGAGGAGGAGAACCGGATTGCCCGGGCAGCGGCAGCGGGGAGAGGCGGGCGATCACGGCGAAGGAGGGGAGCCGACAGGGAACGGCAGTCGAGCGGAGAAGGACCTCCGGACGAAGTCGCACGGCGGCGAAGCCTCGAGCCGGCATTCGGTGTGGCGCGGTCGGACAGTGACGACTCGCCCGCTGCCGGGAGGCATCGACCGCGCCCTCGCGTTCTGACGGTGCCCGTCGCCTTCCGCGGCGCTCGAGTCGCGGTGTCCGTGCGGGCGGTGGTGGCCTTCCTCGTCGTGCTCGTCGTGGCGGTGGTCTTCTTCGCGGTTCGGGTGGCTCGGGCGCAGCAGGCAGCGGCGCCCCAGCCGGTGCCCGCGGGGGAGGGCGTGGTCGGTCGAACCTCCGTTCCCTCGGCGTTCGCGTCGTCGAGCGCGGAGGCGGCGGGCGGAGCCACGCCGGCCACTGGTGACGGGTCCACGACCGCTGCTGCGGTGGCGCGAGGGTCGCCGGGGCACCTCCTTGTGGTCGATGTCATCGGACAGGTGGCCCGTCCGGGCGTCGTCACGGTCGCCGACGGCTCCCGGGTTGTCGATGTCCTGGCGGCAGCCGGTGGAGCGCTTCCAGGGGCGGACGTGCAACGCCTCAACCTCGCTCGTCAGGTCGCTGACGGGGAGCAGGTCTTCGTTCCCAAACCCGGAGAGACACCACCGATCCTCCTCGGCGGACTGAGTGCGTCCGCCGGTGCGTCTGGCGCCAGCGGTGTCGGTGGCGCAGTCGGCGGCGGTGCTGGTGCCAGCTCGAGCGGGGACACGGCTTCGAACACCCTCGTCAACCTCAACACCGCGACGCTCGCGGCTCTGGACACACTGCCGGGAGTGGGGCCCGTGCTGGCCCAGCGGGTTCTCGACTGGCGCGTTCAGCACGGCCGGTTCACGTCGGTCGACGAGCTGGGTGAGGTCAGCGGCATCGGCGACAAGCTGCTCGAGCAGATTCGTCCCAAGGTGACCGTGTGATGTCCGAGCCACCGTCCCTTCCGCAAAGGCCCAGTGTCAGCCAGGTCCGCGGAGACGTGCCTGCGCCGGCGTCGTCGAGAGCGCCGTTGCAGGATTTCGCCCGCGCATCGCCGCCTGGTTTCGAAGCGGGGCCTGCGGAGGGCGAGCACAGCCGGCAACTCGAGTCCGCGGCCAGTCGCACTTCATCGGGGCCACGGCCGGCCGATGTGCGGCTGCTGATTCCCGCCCTGAGCGCATGGGCGTCGGTGGCCCTGATGCTCGGCTCATCGCCGGCGCGCGTGGCCCTGGTCGCCGCCGGATCATGTCTGGTCGCCGCCGCGTCGGCGACGGCCTGGTGGCGTCATCGCGGTCTCAGACCAGAGGCGAAGCCACCGACGTGGGGCGGGCGCGGCCGCTGGACCAGTGCACCGATCCGCGATCGCTTGAGAAGTGCACCGGTCCGAGCGTTCCGACGTTCACAGGGACTGTCGGCATGGCTCGGGACTCTCACGCTGGCGGCGCTCGCCACGTCCCTGGCGCTGAGCGCTCTCGC
>JBKPQA010000014.1:0-4628 GCA_046733835.1 Actinomycetota bacterium | reverse complement strand
TCGAGGCCGGGCCCGGCGACTTCCTTCACGTCCCGGCCGGTGCCGTCCACCGCGAGTCGAATCCCGGCGACGACCGGTCCCGGGCGGTCATCGTCCGCTGCGGCTCCGGGCCGCCGACCATCAATGTCGACGGTCCCGCTCCCGCCTGACCGGGACCCGACCAGGACCGCCGGGCCCACGCTTTCCACCAATGGTCCGCAAGCGCGCGGAAAGCCGAGCGTTCGAGCACCAATGTCGCCCGCGAAGCGGAGACGTGGCGTCGGCGACCCCCGCTAACCCTAGAGCGCGTGGATCTTTTGGAGGTGGTTCAGCGAGAACCATCCGAAGGGGATGGGCAGCCAGTACGTCGCGAGCCGGTAAAGCAGGACCGACGAGACAGCCGTCCCGCTGTCAACGCCGATCGCGATGAGTCCGGCGGACATCGCGGCCTCGATACCGCCGAGGCCACCGGGCGTCGGTACGGCGGAGCCGATGATGGCGCCGGCGAAGTAGACCACTGCGGTGGCCGGGATGGACGTCTCCGCCCCGAAGGCGCGCGTCGCGCATACCAGAGCCGCTACGAAGCTCGCGTCGAGCAGTAGTGCCCCTCCGAGCAGCTGGGCCAGCTTGGCCGGCGTCTGGAACACCGCGATCACCTGCGGAACCGCGGCCTTGATCGGGGGGAGGACCCGCGCGGAAACGAACGCCCGGATCCGTCGGACGGCGAGCAGTCCCAAGACCAGCATCACAACCACGGGTATCGCGGCGACGAGCACCGGCGGTGGGGTGAACGACGCCCGCGGTCCGGTCCCCGCCAGGACACCGGAGATGAGCAGCAGCACGAAGTAGGAGCAGAACTGAGCGACCTGGGCCAGGCCGACCCCGGCCCCGGCGACCGCCGGAGGCAGCCCTGAGGTCTGCAAGTAGCGGGTGTTGAGGGCGATGTTGCCGACCGCCGCGGGCGCGACGAGACCGGTGAAGGCGATGGCCAGCTGGGTCATGTAGGTCTTGACGAACTTGAGATGGATGCGCACCGCACCGTTGAGAGCGATGGACGCGCCCGCAAACGTGAACGCGGAACAGACGACGGCCGCCGCCGCCCAGCTCCACTGGGCGGAGGCGATCACACTGGAGAAGTCCACCTGGGCAAATTGCGGCAGGATGATGTAGGCGGCGACGGCGATCCCGACGACCATGACGACGCCCCGGAGGGTGACCCGCCGCAGCTCGACGGGTTCGATCCGCTCCTGCGAGGGCCGGAGTGCGACCACCTCGTCCCGAAGCGTCGACAGCAGGTCCTTGCGTTCCTTGAGCGCCTGGCGGGTGGCCTGGGTCATGGCGATCCGCTGTAAAAGCGGTGCGGCCCGGATCACGGCCTCCTCTCCCAACCCGCCGACGGCCGACCGCACGGCCCGTTCGGGACCGACGGAGAGCGCCACCGTGGTGAGCATCTGCGCGACATCGATCCGCAACGTGACGTCGTCCGCGGCGAGATCGCCGGCTCCGACCAAGCGCAAACCCGCCCGGCCGTCCTCCTCGATCATCACGACGTTCGGCCCGAGGTTGCGGTGCGCCACCCGCCGCTGTTGTAGGACACCGACCATCCGCCAGATCTCGGCGACGTCGTCGTCGTCGAGCTGGTCACCCAGCTCGGCCAGCGACTTCCCAACCGGCTCGACGTAGGCCATCGCTGCCGCGAAGGGACCGACCTCGCATACCGAAACCGGGCGAGGTGCCGGGATCCGGGCTTGCGCGAGGACCAGCCCCATCAGTGTCCGGTGCTCGATCTCATTGCGTAGCGTGAAGGCTGGCGGCCGGGTGAAGCCGTTGCGCAGCCGCAGCACGCGGAGGAACCGGCGCCCTGAGGCGAGCCCGAACGTGTCCCGGTCGATGACGTGGACGTCGACCGGAAGGGACTGTGTGCTCCCCACGTACCGCCGGTCGCCGGCGTCGTTGGCATCTACGAGCTCGAGTCGCGTCAGAGGTATGCCGGTGGCCACCAGGGCCTTGGCTACCTCCGTTCCCGGCGGCCGCGTCGACGTCGCGCCGAACGCATACCGGAACCCGAGGCCGACCGCCCAACCGAGCAGGAGCGAGCAGACGATCGCCGCCGCCGTCACGGAACCGGACAGGAAACCCGTCAAGGCCGTGGCGCCCACGACGACGATCGCCAACGGCGCGATCCCCTTGCGGCCCATGACGTCGGCCACCGTGAGCAGGGCGACCGTCGCGACAATCACGATGTCGAGGGGAGCCGAATGGCCTTCGGAGTTGGCTCGGGTCAGCGTCGGCTGCAGGATGTCGAGCGGCCCCATCAGGATGGCCCACGAAAGCAGGATGACGAGCACCGCGCCGAGGACCGCGGCCCCCAGCGACAGGACCAGCTGAAGCGGGCGGCGGCGCATGAGTAGGTCGGCGCCGACGGCGAAGGGCAGCAATACCGCGCCGATGGCTGACAGCCAGCTGAGCAGGGTGAGCAGCAGGCGCGGCAGCCCGCTGACGGCGTCGGCCAAGTCCTGCTCGACCGCTCCGCTGGTTCCGACGGCGGCCACGCCGAGGGCAACACCGCCGATGAGGACCACGAGGGCGATGCCGAGCCGGAACAGGTCCGCGGGACGGCGCACCCGGTCGGGGATGGGCGGTTCGATCACCTCGACGGTGACTGGCCCGCTCTCCTCGGTGACCTCGACGTGCGTGGTCTCCACCGGCGGCAGGGGCTCCCGGTGCTCACGGGCGTCGGACTTCTCCGCCGGGCGGCTCGGAGAGTCGGTGGACACCTTGCCCATCCTGCCGCAGAAGCCCGGTGACGGCCGGTATGCGTGTAACCGTTCGGTTTTCACGCGGCCGTTCAGGTCGCGTTCAGGGTCCCAGTGGGCAAGGATTCGCCCCGTGGACACCAACGACGTCAAGCAGGTTGCCGCCCGAGCCGGCGACCACCCGGCTCTGGAAAACCTCGCGCGTCTGGGGTACGCGGGCAGCGGGGTTCTCCATCTGCTCATCGGGTGGCTGGCTTTTCAGGTGGCGTGGTTCGAGGGCAACAGCGGCGGGTCCGCCGACCAGTCCGGCGCGCTGCAAACCCTGGCCGGCAACGACGTCGGCAAGGTGATCCTTTGGATCGCGGTCGTCGGGTTTATCGGGCTCGGCCTCTGGCAGGTGATCGAGCTCATCGTGGGGGGCCGCAAGACCTCCGACCGCGTGAAAGCCGGCGCCAAGGCCGTCGTCTACCTGTTCCTCGGGGTGAGCGCCTTTACGTATGCGCGTTCGGGCGGTGGCTCGTCGAGCAGCTCCCAGACCGTGGACTTTACGGCCAAGCTGATGTCGCAGCCCGCCGGCAAGATCCTGGTCGGAGCGGTCGGCCTTGCCGTCATCGGCGTGGGGATCTATCACGTCGTCAAGGGCGTCCAGAAGAAGTTCCTCCAAGACCTGCGGGAGCACCCGGGCCAATGGGTCGTGCGAGCGGGGGTCTTCGGTTACATCGCCAAGGGCATCGCGCTCGGCATCGTCGGCGCGCTGTTCCTCCTGGCGGCCGTGCGCAACCAGCCGGGCGAGGCGACTGGTCTGGACGGTGCGCTCCGCGCGCTGCGCGACGCGCCGTTCGGGCAGTGGCTGCTCACCCTCATCGCGCTTGGGTTCGCTTGCTACGCGATCTACTCCTTCGCCCGCGCCAAGTACGCGCGCGTCTGAAAGGACGGTCGGCTAGTAGTACTGGGCGGACCGTCGGCGCAGGTATCCCCACGCGAGGATCGCGCAGACGATCCCGTTGAGAAACCCGACGAGCACATCGGTGAGGTGGTGCATGCCCCGGTAAAGGCGGGCATACGCGACGAGGAACGGGATCACCAGGCAGATCAGGGTGAGCACCCACCGGAGCGCAGGGTTGGAGATCCGCTGGCACATCATGGCCAGGACGAGGTACAGGGCGGTCGCCGCACCGACGTGCCCGCTCGGGTACGACGACGTCGGCGGTGCCGGGTCGAGGTGATCGACCTCGGGCCGGTCCCGACCCGTCACCGCGGTCGCGATGACGAAGACCGTGGCCTGGATCGAAATGGCGATGGCGGGGATGATCGCCACCCACCACTGCTTGGTCAGCCACCAGATGAGGGCGACCATGACCACGCACGTGCCGATGATGATCTCGGTGTTGCCGATGCGGGACCAGATCATTGTGACCGTGTCCCACGTCGGCGTCCGCGTGGCCTGCAGCGCCCGGTTGACGGAGCTCTCGGCCTGGAGCCCGCCGAGCGGACCATCGATGAGCTTGCCGATTCCGACGATCACCAGCCACAGCACGATCGCCGGGAGCAGCGCGCGCACCGCCACGTCCCGTAGTGCCTCCCCGATCGTCGGTCTTGTGTCGTCGTCGACATAGCGGGTCAGGAAGGCCATCGGCTGCGGTTCTCCTCGGGGGGCTCGACCGACGGGGTATGCGCGTCCGTCCGCTCGGTTGCGGCGTGCTCCGCCTCGGCGGCGGCGTCGGCGTCCTCGGGGGTGTCCGGCAGGTCGGTGGGATGGGCAGGGTTCCAGCCGCGGTAGCCGGCATACGAGGCCAGCGCCAGTCCCGAGCCCATGAGGACGCCCGCGGTGACGTCCGAGGGGAAGTGCACTCCGAGGAAGACCCGGTCGAGCGCCGTGAGGAGGACGACGAC
>JBKPQA010000013.1:0-3340 GCA_046733835.1 Actinomycetota bacterium | reverse complement strand
GCTCCTAGCGGCGCGCTGGTGAGCGCGGCCGACTCGCGATCGGTCTGCCGGGACCGGACCCCGTCGGCCGGGGCCGGGACCGGCCCTCCGCTCGGAGCGTCAACTCCATCAACCGGGCCTCCCGGACGCCGGGCGGGTACCTGGCGTCAGGACCGACGGTACGTCCCGATCCTGGGCGTGCGCCCATTCGGGGTGGGCGTGTCGCGTGAGGGCCCACCCGGCAGGGCCCGCTCCAGCCTCAGCGGCCGAAACGGCGCTCCCGGTTCGCATACGAGCGAAGCGCCCGGAGGAAGTCGACGTGCCGGAAGTCCGGCCAGTACGCCTCACAGAAGTAGAACTCCGACTTTGCCGACTGCCACAGGAGAAATCCGCCGAGCCGCTGCTCCCCCGACGTGCGAATGACCAGGTCGGGATCAGGCTGGCCCTTGGTGTAGAGGTGCTGCGCGATCTCCTTGACCGTGATCGAGTCGGCGATCTGGTCGACCGGTGTGCCCTGTGCGGCGTGCTCATGGATGAGTGATCGGACCGCATCGGCGATCTCGCGCCGCCCGCCGTAACCGACCGCCACGTTGACGTGGAGCCCCTCGATTCCGCGAGTCGCCTCGGCCGACGCCTTGAGCGACTGCGCGGTCTCGGCCGGCAGCAGGTCGAGGGCCCCGATCGGGTAGAGCCGCCACCGCCCTTCGATCGCGAGGTCGGCGACCGCGGTCTCGATGATCTTCAGGAGCGGGACGATCTCCTTCTTGCTCCGGCCGAGGTTGTCGGTTGATAGCAGCCACAGCGTCACGACCTCGACGCCGGCCTGTTCGCACCACTGCAGCAGGTCCTTGATCTTGTCGGCGCCGGCCTGATGACCGTCGACCGTCTCGAACCCGTTCGCCCGCGCCCACCGGCGGTTGCCGTCGAGCATCACACCGACGTGCCGCGGCACCGCCTCGGGCGGGATCTGCTTGGCCAGCCGACGCTCGTACGCTCCGTACAAGAGGTCGGTGAGAGGCACGAAGGCCACCGTACCCCCGGGCTCCCGGGCCATGCCGTCCCGCAGGACGGCCCTAGGTGTGGGCGCCTTCACCACCTATGTGTCCGTAACCTACGGCTCCGTAAGTTAGGCTTGTCGTATGCGTCAGCAGCCCGCGTCCCCGGCCGCGCCGGAGGTCCTCGGGGACCTCGTCGCCGTTGTCAAGCCCCGGCTGCGCGGCTGGCTGCACGCGGCGACCTTCCCGCTCGCGCTGGTGGCCGGGATCGTGCTCAGCGTCCTGGCGCCGCCCGGCGCCCCGCGGGTCGGCGCGGTGGTCTTCACGGTGACCGCGGCGCTGCTCTTCGGGACCTCAGCGGTGTATCACCGCGGCCACTGGTCGGCCCGAGTTGCGGGCGTCCTCAAGCGCCTCGACCACTCCAATATCTTCCTCATCATCGCCGGCACCTACACGCCCTTCGCGCTGTCGCTGCTGCCGCCCGACCAGGCGCGCACCCTCCTTGTCATCGTCTGGGGTGGCGCCATCGGTGGGGTGCTGTTCCGGGTCCTCTGGGTGGGTGCGCCGCGGTGGCTCTACACCCCGATCTACGTGGCGCTCGGGTGGGTCGCCATCTTCTACTTCGGCCCGCTGCTCCACTTCGGCGGCCCGGCGGTGGTCACACTCATCACGGTCGGCGGCGTGCTCTACACACTCGGGGCGGTGGTCTACGGCACCAAGCGGCCAAACCCGTTCCCCCGGTGGTTCGGCTTCCACGAGATCTTCCACGCCTTCACCGTGCTCGCCTTCGTCGCGCACTACGTGGCAGCGTCGCTCGCCGTCTACGGCGCGGGGTCGGCCCTATCGTCGGTCTCCTGAGGCCGCGGTTCTGCAGGGTCCTGCGGCTTCCCCTGCTTGAGGCCGTCCCGCTCGGCCTCCCGGGCCTCGATCTCGGCCACCCGCTGCTGCTCCTTGTAGGCCATCCGGCGCATCCGGCTGTTCATGTTCCGCATGAGCAGCCACAGGGCGACCGCTAGTACGAAAAACGCGATGAAGGCCCCGATGCCCGGACCGACCGACGTCGACGGCGTGTCCATCAGTCCCCCGACGTCGTTGCGAGGAGGTCCAGCGCGCCCTGGGGATCGGGCCGGAGGTCGCGCACCGGCTCGAGACCGCGCTTGACCGCGAGCGCGTCCGCCTCCTCCACGGACCCGAGGCCCGCGAAAAGGTCGTCCTCCGGGAGCTGCACCGGCGCATACGAGACGACCAGCTCGTAGTCCTCGGTGGGCCAGCCCTCCCGGACCAGATCGCGGGGCGTGTCGAACCAGCTGCCGTCCGGGTCGACCTGAGTGGCGTGAGCGAGCAGGGCGCGGTCGCGGATGTCGAAGTACTCCGCGCACGGGACCCGCGTCGTGACCTCGCGGTCGGGCCGTTTCCAGTTCTTCAGCCACTCGCCGTAGTCGCTCTCGAGCCCGCGCTCGACCATGAGGTCGTAGAGCCGCTGGATCCGCTCGCGGTGCGAGTTCTGGAAGTAATAGAGCTTCAGAGGCTGCCACGGCTCACCGGCATGCGGGTATGCGTCCGGGTCGCCGGCGGCGGCGAACGCGGACATCGAGACGATGTGGCAGTTCACGTGGTCCGGATGCGGGTAGCCGCCGGTCTCGTCGTACGTCAGCAGGACGTGCGGCCGCGCGTCGCGGATTACCCGGACCAGGGCCTCGGTGGTCACCTCGATCGGCTCGGCCGCGAAGCAGCCTGGCGGGAGCGGCGGCAAAGGGTCCCCCTCCGGGAGGCCGGAGTCCACGAACCCCAGCCAGGTGTGGTCGAACCCGACGATCGCCTGCGCCGCGGCCAGCTCGTCCCGGCGGACCTGGGCCATGTCGCGCAGGATGTGCGGGTCGTCCTGGAGCTTGGGGTTGAGGACATCGCCGCGCTCACCGCCGGTGCACGAGACGACGAGGACGTGCTCGCCGTCCCGGACGTACTTGGCCATCGTGGCGGCGCCCTTGCTCGACTCGTCGTCGGGATGGGCGTGTACCGCCATGAGCCGCATCCCTCGAGGCTCCACGGTCAGCGTCCTCCGCTTGGGCGCGGCGCGACTCGCCGCGCGCTCGGTCGTCGTTCTACGGTGAGCCATCATGTCACCGCCGAACTCGGCTCCACCGGGCGCTCCTGCGTCCGCCGCCGCGGCGCTGCGCCGGCGCGGGTGGGCGGTCGCAGGCGGTGTCGTGGGACTGGTGGTCGCCGTTCTCATCGGCTGGTGGACGTTTCGCAACGAGGGTCAGCGGATCACCGCGACGACGGTCGGCTACAAGGTGGAAAGTGACTCCGCGGTCACGGTCAGCTTCGACGTCTCGAGACCGCCCGGACTGGCGGTGACCTGCACC
>JBKPQA010000012.1:0-15156 GCA_046733835.1 Actinomycetota bacterium | reverse complement strand
ATGCGAACATTCGCCCAACTCTCCTGCCTGACCCTGGGTGCCGCCGCACTGGCGGGGATCGCCGGCCTGGCATCAGCCGCCGTCATCGACCCCGGCTCTGCGCTGGTCATCGCCGTGGTGGTAGCCATCGGCACTCTTGTGATCGGCGTCCTGGAATGGACCCACCGCCACGGCAGCGGCGTGGACCGCGCCCCGGTCGGCGCGGACCTCGGGGTCTCTGCCGGCCGTGACCGGGTCACGGACCGGGGCACCCTGATACCCCACCGGACTCAGATGCTTCCGGCTTTTGGAGCCGTTCTGGCCACTTCGCCGGAAGCATCTTTGTCCGGTCCGGCGAGAGCCAGAACCATCTGAGCCCGGCGGAAACGGCCCTCTACAACCACGCTCGACCCCGAATCACTAGGAAGAACAATGAAATTGACGAACTACCCCTTCGACCGAGCGCTCGTCGCCCAACGCCAGCGCGACCGGCTCAAAGACGCCGAGCGGAGTCGGCGCACGCGACCGCACCAGTCCGGACCGACGCGGCGATCTGCCGCCCGGCGGAGCTTCACCAGCTGGCTGCGTGGTCGGGCACCGCAGAGTCGCCGGCCTGCGGCCGCCTAGACCGCCGTTCCGAGGTCGGTCCGTAACTACGACCACACGGTCAGCGGGCGCGGGCCACCCGGCGCTCGTCCCACACCGGCTCCCGCGCCTCGTAGACGCGGCCGTCCGCACCGAAGACGAGGTACCGGTCGAACTCCCGGGCGAACCACCGGTCGTGGGTCACCGCGACCACCGTCCCCTCGAACGCGTCGAGGCCCTCCTCCAGGGCCTCGGCCGAGTCGAGGTCGAGGTTGTCGGTCGGCTCGTCGAGCAGCAGCAGCGTCGCTCCGGAGAGCTCCAGCAGGAGGATCTGGAAGCGTGCCTGCTGTCCCCCGGACAGGGAGTCGAAGGTCTGCTCCGACGCGCGCGCCAGCCCGTAACGGTCCAGGACTCGGGCCGCCTCCTCGCGCGGTTTGCCGGTCCGGTGCTCGTCGCCTCGATGGAGGATCTCGAGCAGCGTCCGGCCGACCAGCGCGGGATGGTCGTGGGTCTGAGCGAACCATCCCGGGCGCACTCGCGAGCCGAGTCGCGCGACGCCGGTATGCGAGACGGGCGCGGCAACGACGTCGCCGACCGGCTGGTGTTCCCGGTCCGGGTCCGAGCCGCCCGCGGCCAGGAGTCGGAGGAAGTGCGACTTCCCCGAACCGTTGGAGCCGAGCACCGCCACGCGCTCGCCGTACCAGATCTCGAGGTCGAACGGCTTCATCAACGACACCAGTTCAAGCTGCGAGCACACGACCGCCCGCTTCGCGGTGCGCCCACCGGCCAGCCGCATCCGGACGTTCTGCCGCTGCGGCACCGCCTCCGGCGGCCCCGCCTCCAGGAACTTGTCCAGCCGGGTGACCGCCGCCTGTAGCCGTGACGCCATGGCGTCGTTGTAGGACGCCTTCTGCCGGTACATGACGACCAGGGCCTTGAGCTTGGCGTGCTCCTCGTCCCAGCGCTTGCGCAGCTCCTCGAGACGCTCGTTGCGGTCGACGCGAGCTTGCGCATACGTGGTGAACCGGCCGGGGTGGACCCACAGCGTGGCCCCCGCGGCGCCGGGTTCGAGCGTTGCCACCCGCGTCGCGACCCGGTTCATCAGCTCCCGGTCGTGCGAGACGAAGAGGACGGTCTTGGGCGAGGCGACCAGCTGGTCCTCGAGCCAGCGCTTGGCCGGGACGTCGAGGTAATTGTCCGGCTCGTCGAGGAGGAGCACGTCCTCCGGCCCTCGCAGCAGCGCTTCGAGGACCAACCGCTTCTGCTCGCCGCCGGAAAGTGTCGTCACCTGCCGCCACTGCGCCTTGTCGAAGGGGATGCCCAGGGCGGCCACCGTGCAGGTGTCCCAGAGGGTCTCGTACTCGTAGCCGCCGGCGTCGCCCCAGTCGACGAGCGCCTGGGCGTAGGCCATCTGCACGGCCTCGGTGTCGTGCTCCATCATGAGCAGCTCGGTGCCGTCGACCTCGGCGGCGGCCTTGCGAACCTTGGCGGGCGCGACCGTGAGGAGCAGGTCGCGGACCGTCGAGTCATCGCGCAGCTGGCCGATGAACTGCCGCATCACGCCGAGCCCGCCGCTGCGCGTGACGGCCCCCTCGTCGGGGACCAGGTCGCCGCAGATGATGCGGGTCAACGTCGTTTTCCCGGTCCCGTTGGGACCTATGAGGGCGATCTTGGCGCCCTCGCCGACTCGCAGCGAGACGTCCCGCAGCAACGGCCGGCCGTCGGGGAGGGAGAAGGACACTCCCGCTACGTCGACGTGTCCCACGAGACCCGAGTCTGACAAATTGCAAGCACCCGGGTCATCCGGATTACCCGCGCTAGCGTCACTGGGGTGACCGAATCGACGAGCCAGTCCGGTGCCGATGTCCATGTCCCACCCCCGCTGGTGTATGCGACACCGCTCGCCTTGGCCTGGGCGGTCGACCGACTCCTCCCGTGGCGGATGCCCGGGTCCAGATGGCGGAAGGGCGCGGGATGGGCGCTGATGGTCGCCGGCCAGGCGATCGGAGCTGCCGGTGTGGCGACCTTCCGTGGGCAGGGGACGTCCATGATCCCGGGACGTCGCGCGTCGACCCTGGCAACCACGGGGCCGTACGTCTACAGCCGCAACCCCATGTATCTCGGTCTCACGGCGAGCTACCTCGGCGGCAGTCTGCTGCTCGGGACCTGGTGGGCGCCGATCGCACTCCCGGCGATCGTGGCCTACGTCGACCGCAACGTCATCCGGCGGGAGGAGGCATACCTGCGTAGGCGGTTCGGCGCAGAGTACGAGGAGTACAGCCGGCACACCCGCCGCTGGATCTGATGCTCAGTCGGGTATGCGGGTGGCGCGAGTCTCCAGTGTCCGGGCCGCCAGCTGGTCGTCAGGCGGGTACGTGACCTCCTCCAGGCTCAGGCCGTGCGGCGGCATGACTCGCACGCCCGAGTCACGAACGCCGGCGGTCAGGACGTCCGCCGGCCAGTCGACGTCCCGGCGTCCCTCTCCTACGGGAACGAGCGCGCCGACGAGCGACCGGACCATCGAGTGGCAGAACGCGTCGGCGACCACCGTTCCACTGAGGACGCCGTCCGCACCTCGTTCCCAGGAGAGCGCCAGCAGCCTGCGTAACGTCGTGGCGCCCTCGCGCCGCTTGCAGAAGGCCGCGAAGTCGTGCAGCCCGACCAGCAAGTAGGCCGCGTCGTTCATCGCCTCGGCGTCCAGGTGGCCGCGCACCCACACCGTGTCCCGCCGGCGCAACGGGTCACGCGTGGCGAGGTCGTCCGCCAGCCGGTAGAGATACCGACGGGACGTCGCCGAGAACCGCGCGTCGAAGCCGGGCGGGGCGACGCACACCTGATGGACCACCACGTCGTCGGCGAGGACGCCGGACAATCTGGACCACAGCGCTTGCTCGGGCGTCCGCTCGGAGCGACCGGGCAGCTGCTCCCACGCCTCTGCGTCGACGTCGGCATGGGCGACCTGCCCCCGCGCGTGCACGCCCGCGTCCGTACGCCCTGCGACCGTCAGCCGCACCGGGTGCGGACTGCGCAGGATCGTCGTCAACGCGGCCGAGAGCTCGCCCTCGACCGTTCGCCGTTCGGGTTGGGCGGCCCATCCGAAGAAGTCGGTCCCGTCGTAGGCCAGGTCCAGCCGAACGCGCACGACCTGGCTCACGCCAGGAGCCTAGGACCCGGGAAAGGACTCGCCCGGGTCAGTCGGGCATGGGGACGGGGACGTCGATGCCGCCCTCCTGCGTTATTCGGTCACGGAACTTGATGATGCTAGGCGCCGGGACGAAGCCGCCCGCGACGAGCGCCTCGCCTTGACGGAACCGGGACGACTGCTCGAGCATCCCCCGCGGTACGAACCCGAACAGGTCGCCAAGCTCCGCAAGGTCGTTCGGCGAGTTCATCCTCATGAGAGTCAGGTTGTCGCACTGGGACACGATCTGTGGGTGGACCTTGGACGGTCGCTGTGTGGACAGCAGGAGCCAGAGTCCGAATTTCCTGCCCTCGGCCGCAATCTGGATGATGAAGTCGCGCACCGCACGGGCGGCGGTGGAGTCCAGGTCGGGTGAGCACAGGTTGTGCGCCTCGTCGACGACGATAAGGACGGGCCGGCGCTCCTCACGGCGCTGCCACAGGTCCTCGAACACGGCGAGGGCGATCGCCAGCTGCTCCTCCTGCGTCGCGAACGAGCCGATGTCGAGCACCGTTGCGGCTGGACGTTCAGCGATGATGTCGGTCGCGGCTGGCTTGTCCAGGGCCCACAAGGTCCACTCGGTGACTCCGAGGTTCTCCAGCCGGGAGGAGACGATGCGCGAGCCGACGTCGTCGGCGGTCCGCAGCCCTTCCAGGACGGCCTCGACGCTGGAGGCGTGAAGCTGCGGCCCCAATCGCACGAGAACGTTGAACGCCTCGTGGTCGATGAGCGGGTCGAGCCGGAAGATGGCACCCTTGGAGCGGATCGACATCGCCCTGAACCGGATCCGCAAGGCATCCGGACCGTCACCGGCCCCAAGCACCCGGATGTCACGGCCGGCCAGCGCGGCGCTCTCCGCCTCGTCCGCTCCCGGGCGGGTCTCCGCCAGCCGGACGAAGTCGCCGTTCGGGTCGAAGACCACGACCGGCAGGCGAGTGTGCATGAGGATCTGTTCCAGCGCGACGCCCAGAGCGAAGGTCTTCCCCGAGCCGCTCTGCCCGCACCAGAACGTATGCCGGTTCAGCCGTTTGGGGATCAGGCCCACAGTCACCTCAGGAGCGGAAACCATCGACCCCAGACCCAGGACGGCCGACGCGTCACGGTAGTAATCCGCGAGGACCTCGGGGTCGCTGTGCCTGGCGGATGCCGTCGTGAAGGGCCGCGCCACGGACGCGCCGTGCCAGCCCGCGAGAATCGACCCGGTCGCGACCCCACCGCCCTCGGCGCGCTGGTCCAGGACCTCGATGAGGCCGAGGTGCCGGTCGCCCGACTCCTCGGCGATCGTCAGGAAGTCACCGACCGCATACCCGTCGTCTCCGCCGAGATCCACCCGGAACATCCGACCGTCGGGCGAGGCAGCCCGCACCGCCTGTTGCGTGAGCGTCATCGCAGGCTCCTTCCGAGGGGTCCACTGGTCGTCGAGCCGCTCGACGCCCGGCGTGGCACCTGACATTGTTCCCATTGAGCGGAGGACCCTGGGTCATCCGGGACGGGTGAGGTCGCCCGGCCTTCGCCCTCGTGAGGATGGAGCCAATCGGTCGGCCGACGGGGCCGGACGAGTCGACGACATGGAGGTGCCCTGGTGGCGACCCTGAGCGTGTGGAAGTTCAACGACACCTCGAGCGCGGATCGCAGTGTGCAAGTCCTGCAGCAGCTGCAGCGGGAAGAGCTGATCAAGGTCTTTGACGCCGCGACCGTCGTCTGGGAGCAAGGCAAGAAGAAGCCCAAGACCCGCCAGCTGAACAACCTGGCCGGCGCGGGCGCCCTCGGTGGCGCCTTCTGGGGCATGCTCTTCGGGCTGCTGTTCTTCGTCCCACTGCTCGGTATGGCGGTCGGCGCCGCGACGGGCGCTCTCGCCGGTTCGCTGAGCGACGTCGGCATCGACGACAACTTCATCAAGAGCGTCAGGGAGCAGGTGACGCCGGGAACGTCGGCGCTGTTCGTCATGACCAGCGATGCGGTGCAGGACAAGGTTCTCGCTGCGGTGAAGGAGGCTGGGCTCCACGGCGAGCTCGTCCACACCAACCTCTCGGACGAGCAGGAGAACAAGCTGCGCGAGGCCTTCAGCGAGTGATCTGACGGCCGGCAGCGCCAAGCCCCGGGGTGCGCTTGCTCCCCGGGGCTTGGCGCGCCGCGGCGTACGAGCCGACCGGGGAGAGCCTTGGCGTATGCGAGGCCGCGGCGGCGAGTCTCTGTGATGATTGACCCTGAGAGCCTCTGGGCGGCGCTACCCTGCCGATGAGCCGACGTGACGGGAGCCTCATGGACTGCTTGGCCCGGGACGCGAATGCCTGACCCGGAGCCGCAGCCGCCCTCGTCGCCATCGCCGGCGGAGCCTCAGCCGCTGCCGCGCCGGACGCTCATCGCCCTGGATCCACAGTCGATCTGGCGGCCGGGGCTCGTGGTGATCGCCCTCATCGTCCTCTACTCGTTCGGGTCGTTCGTCCTGAACGACGGCGGGTCGGTGCTGTTCCAGATCATCATGGCCTGGCTGGCGAGCATCGCCATGGAGCCCGCCGTCAGCCGGCTCGCCCGGCACATGCGACGTGGTCTGGCCACCGGAGTGGTCATGCTCGGCGTCGTGGTCTTCGCCGTGGCCTTCACGGCAGCGTTCGGGAACCTCCTCGTCGAACAGGTCGTCAACCTGGTCCAAACCATCCCCACGCTCGTTGCCTCCCTGGCCACATGGGCCAACCAGGCCTTGGGGACGACCTTCGACGCCGAGTCACTGATGCAGTCGCTCCAGATCACGCCGCAGACCTTGGCGGCCATGGGGGCCGACGTGGCCGGTGGTGTCATCGGTGTGATTGTGCAGATCCTCGGCGGTGTGTTCTCGCTGTTCAGCATCGGCCTCTTCATCTTCTACTTCTCGGCCGACGCCCCTCGGCTCCAGCGGTGGGTGGCCCATCTGCTCCCGCCGCAACGCCAAGAGGTGTTCATCGTGGTCTGGGGACTGGCCGTGAAGAAGACTGGCGGCTACGTCGCGGCTCGGGTCGTCCTTGCCGCAATCTGCGGCGGGCTTACCGCCATCTTCCTGTTTCTCATCGGAATGCCGTACTGGCTCGCACTCGGCGTCTGGACCGGGGTCGTCAGCCAATTCGTCCCGACGGTCGGGACCTATATTGCGATCGCGCTGCCGGTCGTCGTCGGGCTGGCGAGCTCTGACCCGGTCGACGGCGTCCTCGCACTCGCGTTTGCGCTGGTGTACCAGCAGATCGAGAACCTCACCATCGAGCCGAAGATCAGCGCCGACGCGGTTGACATGCACCCCGCGGTGGGGTTCGCGGCGGTTCTGTTCGGCGCCGCCCTGTTCGGGGCGGCGGGCGCACTGGTGGCCGTTCCCATCGCGGCGCTCCTGCTGTCCCTCGTGGACATCTACAGCCGGCAGTACGAGCTCCTGCCCCAGCTGGGTACCGACCCGCGGGGTGACCGAAGCGACGCCGGACCGCGAGACTGGACGCGACGAGGGGCGGAATGGCTGCGCCGCAGGCGACCACCAACGGGACAACCGTCCCTGACGGATCCGGAGGCCTGATTCGTTCGTTGGGGGGTCGCCTCGGTCCGATGACGTCAGGTGCGCTGGAGCACCCCTCGTACAAAGGCCGCCTGGCCTAGGTGCTGTACCGAGTCTTGCTCGATGCTGACCAGACGGACGAGAAGCGTGACCGGCGGATTCCAGCGCCGGTCGACGACGCGGCCGTAATCGGAGTCGTCGAGGCTGTCCAGAAAGGCGATGGTGTGGTCGTTTACGGCCTGGTGGTACTCGCGAAGCAGGTCCGCGGGCGCCACGATCCCCGCCACCTGGTCGGACGACATGCCGTACCCCACCTCGCGGTCGCCGACACCAAGCTTGAACCGGTCCGCGAACCCCTGAGAAACCCATACCTGTTCGGCGTCCCCGCGGCCTAGAGCGCGCTCGACGCTGGTGATCTGTCCGTCCTGCATTCGCGCGGTATGCCATACCAGCCACGCAATCGTGTTGGCGTCCGGGTCGACCCGCCTCGTCAGGTCGGCTTCCGACAGGGCGTCGAGTGCCGCGTCCACGAGCCCCGGAGTGCGGCCGAAGCCTTCAACAAGCGCGGCGGTGGCGGTGGCGGCCGCGGGCATACAGGAAACCTAGGCCCTGTCCGCCACATTGGGCATCCGGCAGCTCCGTAATCCTTCGCCGCTAACCCGCGGTACTGGAGGCGGTCGTCGGCGCTGGAGTGGGCCGCGCCGAGCTGGGGCTGCTGGCCGGAGCGCTGGTCGACGTGGCGGACAGCGCCGCACGTGCGGTTGCGATGGCCTCGCTGAGCGCGCTGATCGTGGCGGCATCGACGGTCCCGGTTGGCTCTACGCCCAGCTTTGACTGGAACGCCTTGAGTGCGTCGGTGAGGGCCGGCGTCCACGTGCCGTCCACCGGCCCGTCCCAGAAACCCGCGAGCTTGAGCGTCTGCTGGACGGCCGCGGTGGAGACGAGGGCCTTCTGAGCGGCCGCGCCCCCTTTGGCCTGCAGATCCGCCTGTAGCGCGGACGCTGTGGCCTTGTCCACCGTCCCCGTAACCGGAAGACCGTGTGCCTTCTGCAGATCCTCGACCGCCTGCACCGTTGTCGGGCCGTAGACGCCGTCGACGGCGGCCTTGTAGTAGCCCGCCTCGCTGAGCGAGGTCTGCAAGACCGCGGTGTAGTCATGTACGGCGGCTTGGGCCGACGCCTGCTGTGGCTCCGTCAGGCAGCCGGCGTCGGCGAAGAGCTTGAGCCACGACATCTCCAGAGCAACAGCCGCCGCATTGAACCGCTGCGCGGCCTCGACCAAGGGCGTTTGCGGCGTGATGCCCGCCTGGGCCGTCTGGAAGTCAGACTCGGCTTGCTTCACGCGGTTGGTCGTCGCCACCGGCATCATCGGCGCCGGTGTCGTCGTCATCGTCGAGGTTGGTGCGGTCGCGGGCACGGCGGTCGTCGACTGACCTTTCGCCACGTCAAGAGCCGCTTTCGCCGACGCCAGCTCTTGCTCTGCGACCACAACCTGCTGCTGAGCCTTCATCGCCGCGTCGGCGCCTTCAAAAGCGTCCTGGCGGGGCGTCAGGAGCTCCTGGCCGGCGCTGGTCACGTCGCCCACCGTCGGGGCGCTGGCGTTGAGGACGTCGCCGTAGCGGTCCAGAGCGGTGACGTACGTCTTGGTGGCTGCGCAGAACGCCGTCGAGGCCGCCTTCGCGTCTGCCTGAGCCGCGGTCAGCGCCGATTCTTTGGCTGTGACCCGCGCCTGCGCGACCGAGACCGCTCCGTCACCGGAACCACTGCTGCAGGCGCCGACGGCGAAGATAACCGCGGTCACCCCGGCCAGCCCCTGGGCCAGACTTCCTCGATGGTTCACGTCGGGAGGACCACGTAGGCGACGACAGCGCCCCGAAAGCCGACGGAGGATGAAGGTCTCACGACTCATGGGCCATTTCACTAGGACCGCCTGCCGCCATACCCCGCACAGCCAGCAGGAGAACGGCACCGACCATCGCGGACCGACCGCTGCTCGTCGTCACCCATCGATGATGAGTCGGGGCGCCCTATCCGCGGCTAGCGTGACGTCACCAGGCGATTCGGCATCGACGGAGTGGAGATCCCTCTATGGCATTCGACACGTATGACGTCTTGGTTGGCGTCTATGGCAACCTCGAGTCGGCCGAGGCGGACTACGACCTTGTCCACGAGCTCCACGTGCGAGAAGGGCTCATGGACGCCTACGACGCGGCGGTCATCCATCGTCGCGACGACGGCAAGGTCAAGATCACCAAGAAGCACGAGACGCCCACGCGCGTGGGCGGCGTTCTCGGCGGTGGAGCGGGTTTCGCCACCGGCCTCGTGATTGCCCTCTTCCCGTTCGCCGCCATCGGGAGTGGCCTATTGGTCGCGACCACCGCCGGCGGAGCGCTTCTCGGAGCGGTGGCTGGCCATGCCGTCGCCGGCATGAGCCGCCAGGACCTGAAGGAGCTCGGCGAGTCCCTCGACGCGGGTGAAGCCGGCCTCATCGTCGTCGGGGTGACGGACATGGCGGCGAGGATCGAGCAGGCGATGCGGCGGGCGGAGAAGCTCGAGAAGAAGCAGCTCAAGGCCGATGCCGAGGCGTTGGAGCGGGACGCGAAGGAAGCATCCGGCGCCTAGGGAGCTAGGGCCATGGGCGACAGCATCTTCGTGCTGCACACCGGCGGCACGATCGGAATGGTCCCCACCGCGGCAGGCCACGCTCCAGTCGCCAACGCACTCGGCCCTTACCTCGACTGGATCGTCGCGAACTCCGGAGGAGAACTTCCGCCGATCTCCTTCCTGGAGCTGGATCCCCCGATCGACTCGGCGAACGCGACCCCGGAGGACTGGTGCACGATCGCCCGGATCCTGTACGAGCGCCGCGCGGACCACTCAGGCTTCGTGGTCCTGCACGGAACGGACACGATGGCCTACACCTCGTCGGCCCTCTCGTTCCTCCTGCCGGGCTTCGGCAAGCCGGTCGTCGTCACTGGTTCCCAGATCCCCATCACTCGGATCCGCAGTGACGGACGGCAGAACTTCATCGGGGCTCTTCAGGTCGCGATGCGCCCGGAACTGCACGAGGTCACCCTGTTGTTCGGGGAGGTGCTGCTCCGTGGCAACCGGGCCACGAAGATGGACGCTTCGGGTCTCGATGCCTTCGACTCCCCGCGGTTTCCACCTCTTGCGGAGATGGGGATCGACATCGTCGTTCGTCGAGAGCTCCTCCGCCCGCCTGACCAGAGTGCGCGACTGACTGCCGGCAGGTTGGGCCACGTGGCCGCGATGCGGCTCTTTCCCGGATTCTCGGCGTCCATCCTCGCGAACCTCTGCCAGCCGCCGCTGCAGGGGCTGGTCATCGAGGCGTACGGCGCCGGAAACGGACCGTCCAACGACCGGGACTTCCTAGCCGCGATCGAGACCGCAACGAGTCAGGGCATCGTCGTGGTGGTCGTCACGCAATGCGTGCGCGGGTCGGTTCAACCCGGCGCATACGCCACCGGCTCGGCGTTGATGAACGCCGGTGCTGCGCCGGGCTACGACATGACGCCAGAAGCGGCACTGGCCAAGCTCGCGGTGCTGCTGGGACAGGACCAGGACGGCGCGTCCGTCGACCGACTGATGCAGCAGGACCTCGCCGGGGAGCTCAGCCGGCCATGAGCGAGATGGTGTCCGATAGACCTTCGGTGGTCGTCCGCGGAGCGGGCCGATATGAGGTGCTGCTCCTGCTCCTTGTGATCGTTCTCGTTCTCGCGCCGTTCGAGAGCACCGTGTTCGAACCAGTGATTGTGGCGCTGCTGAGCGGCGTCCTGGTCTTCGCGCTGTGGACGTCCTCCGCGGCCACTGCCATGGTGTGGCTCGGTGCGGGCCTGGCGTTCGCCTGCATCGTCACGTCGGCAGTCGCACCCGTGTGGGCAGCGTCCTCCAAAGGGGTTTATTCGCTGGTCAGCATTCTGCTCAGTCTGGCGGCGATCGTGTCGATCGTGACCCGTCTGAGCCAGCGACGAGCGACGACCTTGACCACCCTGTCCGGAGCCGTCGCCATCTACCTGCTCGTGGGTCTGTCCTTCGCTGACCTGTACATGTTCATGGCCCAATTGGCCGGGACACCGTTCTTTGCCCAGACCGGGCCCCATGGCTCCGTGGCTTACGTCTACTTCAGCTTCACCACGCTGACCACGGTCGGGTTCGGCGACCTCTCTGCGGGGACCGACCCCGGTCGCATGCTCGCCGTCATGGAAGCGCTGCTCGGTCAGCTCTATCTGGTGACTGTAGTTGCCTTCATCGTGGCGTCCCATCGCCGTGAAAGGAGCTGAGCGATGAGCACCGACGCACGCCCGCTGATCCGGCCCGTCTGGAGAACCCGACGCGCAGCGGCTATCGCTGGAATCGTCTTCGGGGTGCTGCTGCTGACCGCCCTGGCGTTGACCCGCTTCGCGCTGGCCGATGGCAGCGTGGGCTCCCTTCAGTCGGACGCGCAGCGGCGAACGCTGATCCGGTTCAGCCTCGGCCTGGTCCCGTTCGCCGGCATTGCCTTCCTGTGGTTCATCGGCGTCATCCGCGAGCAGCTCGGAGACGTCGAGGACCGCTTGTTCTCCACGGTGTTCCTCGGAAGCGGGCTGCTCTTCCTGGCCATGCTGTTCGTCGGCTCCATCACGTCCAACAGCCTCCTGGACATGCTCGAGCGACCCAGCTTCGACAACAACCTCTGGGACTACGGCCGGGACAACGCACAGAACCTCTTCTCGATCTACGCGATGCGCATGGCCGCGGTGTTCACGCTGTCCGTGAGCACGGTCGGTATGCGGGCCGCCGCCATGCCGCGGTGGGTGTCGTTCCTCGGCTATCTGGTAGCTCTCCTGCTCCTGGTCGCCTCGAGCGCACAACCCTGGCTGCAGCTCGCCTTCCCCGGCTGGGTACTCCTCGTCAGCCTCGTGATCCTGACCCGATCCACTCGCCCTGTGGCACGGGACACCCCCGACGGGTGATCCCGAAGGAGCCGCCCCGTGCCAGCCTCGGATCACCTTTGCCAAGGAGGGCTGGCCATGAGCCTCTTGAGTGGGCGGTTCGAGTGACTACGGCAGAAGCCGTAAGACCGGTCGGACGGATCGCTCGACTGCTGCCGATCGTCAGCTGGCTGGGTTCGTACGAGCGAGGCTGGCTTCGCGGTGACCTGATCGCCGGAGTCACGGTCGCAGCGCTCATCGTTCCCAAGAACCTCGGGTATGCGGGCATCGCCGGCATTCCGTTGCAGAACGGCCTGTACGCGGCGGCGGCCGGCGCGATTCTCTACGCCATCTTCGGGACCTGCCGGCAGATATCCATGGGTCCGAGCTCCGGCCTCGCGGCGGTGGCGGCGAGCGCGGTGGCTACTGCTGGTTTGACCCAGCCGGGCGACATCGCGTCGTTCGTCGCGGGGATCACTCTCATATCGGGGCTCCTCTTCCTGGTCCTCGCCGTCCTGAAAATGGGGTGGATCGCCCAGTTTCTGTCTCGGGCCGTGGTGACCGGCTTTCTCTTCGGCGCCGCCATCGACGTCGTCATCGGGGAGCTGCCAAAGCTCACCGGCACGGACACCTCCGGTTCGAACTCCTTTCAGGAGCTCCGCTCCTGGCTCGGGTCACTCGGTGAGACCCATGCGGCGACGCTCGTCGTCGGCGTCGTGTCGCTCGTGGTGGTCTTCGGGATACGAGTGGTCGCACCCCGAGTCCCTGGCGCGCTGGTCCTGGTCGTCGGCGGACTTCTCGCGTCGTATCTCTTCAAGTTCGGCGAGCGCGGTGTCTCTTTGGTGGGAGACGTCCCGAGCGGGCTTCCGTCATTCGAGATCCCCAACCCTGCGCTGGTCTTCGACAATGTCGGGACCGCGACGGTTGCCGCCGTCGCCTTGATGCTGATCGGCTTTTCGCAGACGGCGGGCGACGCGCGGGCGTTCGCGGCCAAGCACCGGTATCAGATCGATGTCGACCAGGAGTCCGTGGCACAGGCCGCAGCGAACATCGGCTCCGGCGTCTTTCACGGCATGCCGGTCTCCACCAGCCTGTCGGCCAGCTCCCTCAACGATCACTCCGGCGCGAAGAGCGGCTTGGCGTCCATAACCTCCGGCGTCACGGTGCTGCTTACCTTGCTGTTCCTCGCGCCGCTGTTCTCGCAGCTGCCGAAGCCGGTCCTCGGCGCGTTGATCATCGAAGCCGTCGTCATGGGCATGATGAACGTCCCCGAGATGCGGAGGATGTACCGCGTCCAGCGGTTCGACTTCTACGTCGCCGTGGCCGCCATTCTCGGAACGCTGGCCTTCGGTGTGCTGGCGGGCGTCGTCATCGGCATCGGGCTGTCGCTTTTGTGGCTGATCGCCGTCGCCACGCACCCTCAGATCCCGACCTTGGGACGCGAGCCCGGCACCCAGGTGTTCCGGGACGTGATCGAGAACCCGGATGACGAGCAAGTTCCTGGCGTCGTGGTAGTTCGGCTGGATGGGGGCCTCTTCTTCGCGACAGCAGACGCCCTGGAAGACCGGATCCGCACCCTGATCCAGTCGGAGAATCCTAGGTGTGTGGTGCTCGACTGTGAGGGGATCAACTTCCTCGACTCACAAGGCTCGGCATCCATCGACGACCTCCTGATGCTCTGCCGCCAGGCCGACGTGACGCTCCGGCTGGCCAGGGTGAAGCCCGGCGTCCGCGCCGTACTGGAGCGGGAGGGGACGATCGAGCGACTCGGCACCGACCACCTGCACGGCAACGTCCACCGCGCCGTGGAGGCACAGCTCGCCACCTGACTGTTGCCGAGCGAAGGCTTAACGCTGCTGCGGCCGGGTGGTTCGCCCTTTCGTCACGACCCCGTAGCGAGGCGACGAGCATTCGAAGGACCGATGAAACCCCATCCGTATCTCATCCTCGTGGAGGGTGACTTGCGAGCCACTGAACGCATCTGGCTCGCAGACTTCGTGATCCGACCGTCGTCGGAGAACCGAACGGCGTTGAGCGGGAACCTGGACCAGTCGGCGCTGCACGGGGCCATTCGGCGGCTCCAGCATCTGTCGCTCGAGGTCGTCGAGGTCCGTCGCACGTGTGAGGGCGTGGGCTCCCAGCACCTGCGCACCAGTCCGGAGCGCGCTAGCTGACGATGCTCATCTCGTGCGGGGTCTCGTTCAGTCGGCGGCCTGAACCGTCGGCGGTGACCGTGACGATGTCCTCGATCCGGACACCGAACCGCCCGGGAAGATAGACCCCGGGCTCGATCGAGAAGCACATGCCGGTCCGTACCGGAAGGGTCTCGCCCTCGACCATGTACGGCGGTTCGTGGGTCGTCATCCCAATCCCGTGGCCGGTTCGGTGGATGAAGAATTCGCCGTATCCGGCGTCCGTGATGACAGCACGGGCAGCCCGGTCGACGTCCTGGCATGCAATTCCCGGCTGCACTGCCTCGAAGCCGGCCTGCTGTGCTCGGCACACGATCTCGTGCACCTCACGCTCCTGGTCGGTCGGCTCGCCGACGTGCACCGTCCGCGTGGTGTCCGACCCGTAGCCGTACTTCAAGCCGCCGAAGTCGAGCACGACCATGTCGCCGTCCTCGATGACGCGCTCGCCGATCTCGTGGTGAGGATTGGCGCCGTTGGGTCCCGATCCGACGACGGTGAAGTCCACCTGCGAGTGACCGAACTGGCGCAGCAGGTCTGCCAGGTCAGAGGCCACCTCCGTTTCGCGGCGACCTCCGAACCGGACGTGGAGGATCTCTTCGTATGCTCTGTCCGCCGCCGCAGCCGCGGCGGCCAGTCGCTCGACTTCCGCCGCGTCCTTGACCGCGCGCAGCATCGGCAGCCCGCTGGTCAGCGATACGTACGAGGACTTCGGCAGCTCGCCCTGCAGACCAAGCAGGTGCATGGCCCAAGCGGAGTCCGAGATCGCGTAGCGCCC
>JBKPQA010000011.1:0-6921 GCA_046733835.1 Actinomycetota bacterium | reverse complement strand
TCGACGATGATGCCGACCCGGGCCGCTGACAGCATCACGCGCAGCGCCCGTGGCGACGTTTCCGGCGGCACCGCCCAGGTGCGCATCTCCAACCGGCGCTCGGTGTGCTCACGCGGCTGGACCGACCACGGGCGGCCTTCGACCGCCTCGAGCGCCGCCGAGCCGTCGCGGATGGCCTCGGCCAGCTCGTGGTCCAGCTCACGCAGAGACAGCGCCTCTAGCCGGTGGCGGGGTACCGGTTCGCTGTCGTATGCGGACCACTCCGCCGCCGTGCCCTCATCGTCCTCCGGTCCGTAGGACGTCAGCGTGGGAACGAGGAGGCCGCCCAAACCCGGCACGAAGACACACTCGCCCGAGTTGGCGGCTGCGCCGGACCCGTCGAGACCGACCCGTGGCATACCGGTCAGATCGCCAGGGCGGGGGAGCGCGACCAGCACGGCGGTCTCGCCGAAGTCGCTCCACAGCTCGAGCCGCCCGGCCGGCTCACCCGTCACGTGGTCGACGTCCCGGTGCGCCGAGGTCACCGCGTCGTCCGGATCGATCCGGCCCTGGACCGCCACCGTCCCCCAGAGCGCAAAGCGCACGGAGAGGGGAAGGGCCGGCACGGCGCAAGTCTAGGAGGGACCGGGGACGGCCCAGGAGCGCTGCGGACTCGTCTACTTGGGGTCCCCGGCGAGGTATCGGAGCGAAGCGCGGGGTCCCCGCAACGTTCAGAGCGAAGCGAAGAGCGTCGCGGGGAGAACGTCGTGGGGTGCCTTAGGGTCGTCTCCCATGAGCGACGTCCTCGCCTTCGCCGGTGTGAGCGTGGTTCGGGGCGGCAACACCTTGCTCGACGACATCACCTGGGAGGTCGAGGAAGGGGAGCGCTGGGTGATTCTCGGTCCCAACGGCGCGGGCAAGACGACGTTGCTGCAGGTCGCGGCCGCCCGGATGCACCCGACCAGGGGTGTCGCCGGGATCCTCGGCGAGGTGTTGGGAGCCGTGGACGTGTTCGAGCTGCGGCCGAGGATCGGCTTGTCCAGCGCGGCGATCGCCGACCGGTTTCCGGCCGACGAGCTCGTCGGGAACGTCGTCGTCACAGCGTCGTACGCCATTGTCGGGCGCTGGCGGGAGCAGTACGAAGACCAGGACCACCGCCGGGCGATGTCGCTCCTGGAGGCCCTCGGCGCCGAACATCTGGTCGGCCGCCGGTTCGGCACGTTGAGCGAGGGGGAGCGAAAGCGGGTCCAGATCGCCCGGGCGCTCATGACCGACCCGGAGCTGATGCTCCTCGACGAGCCCGCCGCCGGTCTGGACCTAGGCGGCCGTGAGGACCTGGTGGCGCGACTGGGCGCCTTGGCAGAGGACACCGAGGCGCCTGCGCTGGTCCTGGTGACGCATCACGTCGAGGAGATTCCTCCCAGCTTCACCGACGTCCTTCTGCTCCGCGAGGGAAGGGTCGTCGCGGCGGGCCCTCTCGAGCGCACCCTCACTGCGGAGAACCTGTCCGCCACGTTCGGCCTGCCCCTCGTCGTCGAACGACACGGCGACCGGTGGAGCGCGCGGGCGGCGACGCATACCCCCGCCGTCGACGCCGAGATCGCACGGCGGACAACTCCGGTCCCGGTCGGCTGATCGAACCTCCGGCGCCCTCCCTTGGGGACGGAACTACGCTGAGGTTCTGAGCGTCCTACCGATGAGGGGGTCCACCGGGTCACCCGAGGCCCCAGGCGACTCAGGGGAGGAGGCGGTCGGTGTTCGAGGACTACGGCTGGCTGGCATGGATCGGGGTCGCGATCGCCTTGGGGGCCATCGAGGCCGCCACAGTCGACTTCGTGTTCGCCATGCTCGCTGGAGGAGCGCTCGGCGGGTCCGTGGCGGCCGCCGTCGGAGCTCCCTTCCCCGTCCAGGTCATCGTCGCGGTCGTCGTCGCCGGCATCTTGCTCGGCGTCGCACGCCCCTGGGCCAAGAGCCGGTTCAGCAAGAGGCCCGAGGGCATCGCCATGGGAACCGCCGGCTACATCGGACGGTCCGCCTTCGTCGTCGAGACGGTCACCCAGCACGGCGGCCGCGTGAAGGTCGGCGGAGAAACCTGGTCCGCCAAGTCGAGTGATCCAGAACCCCACGAGCCCGGCGAGGAGGTGCGCGTCGTGCGCATCGATGGAGCCACCGCCGTCGTGACCCGGGTTCCCACCATCGGCACGGCCGACCGCCCGTGAGTCGGGAGCCGATGCGGCTGCCGCGACGTCCGATCGAGGCGTCAAAACCAAGAACTCACCCGGACCGGAACCGGTCCAGGAGCCAACGAAAGTAGGGAGATCCCCATGGACGGCAGTGTCGTCACTCTTGTCGTCGTCGCACTGCTCATCATCTTCGCGATCGTCGTCGCCGTCCGGACGGTCCGGATCGTCCCGCAGCAGACCGCGCAGATCGTGGAGCGACTGGGAAGCTACAGCCGGACCCTCGACGACGGCATGCACTTCCTCGTGCCCTTCGTCGACAAGGTGCGCGCGAACATCGACCTGCGCGAGCAGGTCGTCACGTTTCCCCCGCAGCCGGTCATCACGTCCGACAACCTCGTCGTGAGCATCGACACGGTCATCTACTACACGGTGACCGACGCCCGGTCCGCGGTGTACGAGATCGCCAACTTCATCCAAGGCATCGAGCAGCTCACGGTGACCACGCTCCGTAACGTCATCGGCTCACTTGACCTCGAGCAGACGTTGACGTCTCGCGACCAGATCAACGCCCAGCTGCGCGGCGTGCTCGACCAGGAGACCGGGCGGTGGGGCATCCGCGTCAACCGCGTCGAGCTGAAGGCTATCGACCCGCCGCACTCGATTCAGGACTCGATGGAGAAGCAGATGCGCGCCGAGCGGGACCGGCGAGCGGCGATCCTCAACGCCGAGGGCGTCAAGCAGTCCGCGATCCTCTCTGCCGAGGGCGAGAAGCAGTCTCAGATCCTCCGCGCCGAGGGCTCGGCGCAGGCTCGCATCCTCGAGGCGCAGGGCCAGGCCCGCGCCATCCAGCAGGTGTTCGGGGCGATCCACCGCGGCAAGCCGACCCAGCGGCTGCTGGCGTACCAGTACCTCCAGGTGCTGCCCCAGCTCGCCCGCGGCGACTCCAACAAGATGTGGATCATTCCCTCCGAAGTCACGGACGCCCTCCGTGGCATCAGCGGCGCGCTCGGTGGTCAGCAGCAGGGGGTCGACGGCTCGGAAGACGACGTATGGCTGGACCCTGGACCGGAGGACGACGCCTTCGCCGACACGTCGCTGCAGGACCCGGCCCAGGCGCTGGCCGAGGCGCGTGGCCAAGCGGGCCAAGCCAGTGCAGAGGCCACCGAGGGCGCCTCGCCGAGTGGACGGCGCCAGGCCGCCCGCCATGCGTCGATCGGCCAGGCCGCCCAGGCCGCCCCGGTTCCTCCCGCCCAGCGGGTCGGTCAGTCCGCGCCAGCTGGTCAATCGGCGCCTGCCGGCCAGTCCGCACCGTCCGGAGACGGATCGTCGTCGGGTGCGGAACGCCCCGCGCCGCAGCAGCGGGAGGGTGGCGAGCCGCAGCGCTGAAGGGTGCCCGGTCGCCCGGTCTAGGGTGACCGCGTGTCCGTGTTCGCTGTCGTCGCGATCGTCGCGGCGGGATTCGCGGCGGGCACCATCAACACCATCGTCGGCTCCGGATCGCTCATCACCTTCCCGACGTTGCTGTTCCTCGGCTACCCCCCACTGACGGCGAACGTCAGCAATAACATCGGCCTGGTCCCGGGCGGGGTGAGCGGCAGCTACGGGTACCGGCACGAGCTGGCGGAACGCTCTCCGACCCTTCGCCGGCTGGCTCCGCTCTCGTTCCTCGGCTCGGTGGTCGGAGCCTTGCTGCTCCTGGTGCTCCCGCCGGAGGCCTTTCGGGCCATCGTGCCGATCCTCATCATCCTCGCCCTGGTGCTCGTCCTCGCGGGTCCCCGGCTGCAGCGTTGGGCCGCTCAGCGGCACCCCGACGAGGGCCATCCGAGCTGGCACCCCTGGGTGCTCGGCATCACCATCTTCGTGGCCGGCGCCTACGGCGGGTACTTCGGCGCCGCCCAGGGCGTCCTGCTCATGGGCATCCTCAGCGCCCTGAGCACCGAGCCGCTGCAGCGCCTCAACGCCTACAAGAACGTCCTCAGCGCCATCGTCAACGGCGTGGCGGCCGTGACGTTCGTGCTCTTCGCGCGCGACTCCATCGACTGGTGGGTCGTCCTGTTCATCGCGGTCGGCTCCTTCTTGGGCGGTGTGGCCGGCGCGCGCATCGGGCGGCGAATCGCACCGGCTGCGTTGCGTGGGCTCATCGTCCTGATCGGGACCGTGGCGGTCGTCAAGCTGGTGTTCCTTCCCTGATGCCGGCTCGGGTCACCGCCGAGGACGTACGCCGGGCCCGGGACATGGGGGCGGCCGGCGACGGTGTGCGAGCCGACCCCCTTGCGCTGCTGACGGACTACGTGGGCCTCACCGACGTGGCGCTCCGGCGGCGCACCGAGCCGGTGCGCGGTCTCTATATAGCCGAGTCGGAGAAGGTCATCCGTCGGGCGCTCGCCGCCGGCCACCGACCACGGTCCTACCTGATGGGCGAGCGCTGGTTGACCGACCTGGCCGACCTCGTGGAGGCCGCCGATAACGACGGCGTGCCGGTGTTCGTCGGCGCGGACGACGTCATGGAGGACCTCACCGGTTTCCACCTACATCGCGGTGCGGTCGCCTCGATGCACCGCCCGGGGCTGCCTCCAGTCAGGGCCGTCGTCCATGACGCCCGCCGAGTGCTGGTCCTCGAGGACATCGTGGACCACACCAACGTCGGCGCCGCCTTCCGCAGTGGTGCTGCGCTCGGCATCGACGCCATCCTGGTGACCCCGCGGTGCGCCGACCCGTTCTATCGGCGGGCAATCCGGGTGTCGATGGGGACCGTGTTCCAGGTGCCGTGGACCCGGATCGAGCCGTGGCCCCGGGCGATTGAGAGTCTGCGCACGGCGGGGTTCACCGTTGCCGCGCTGGCTCTATCGGAGGACGGAGTCACGCTCGACGAGCTCGCGGCTGAACCGCCCGAGCGGCTGGCGCTGGTCCTCGGCACCGAAGGTGACGGGCTTCGGCCGCGCACCGTCACCGAGGCGGACCTCACGGTCCGGATCCCCATGGCCGGGGACGTCGACTCGCTCAATGTGGCCGCGGCCGCGGCCGTGGCCATCTGGGCGCTACGTCCGTAGGGACGGATGCACGGTCAGTGTGCACGTGGGAGTGCGTCCCGTGTCGCTGCAACAGCAGCACATGCACTCCGAACTGCACGCTGACCCGCACACAGGGCGCCGGTCAGCCCGCCGGGGCGGCACCCGTCGCAGGATCCCCTGGCAAGGGTCGTGGCCCTGCAGCAAGGGATCCGGGCTCTGCGGCCCGCTGCCCGGCGGCGCTCGGCTTGACGAAGAACCAGACGGCGACGACGCCCAGCAGCAGGACCGCCGGTGGCAGCAGCATGGCCTCGGA
Organism: Actinomycetota bacterium; assembly: GCA_046733835.1. Taxonomy (GTDB): domain Bacteria; phylum Actinomycetota; class Actinomycetes; order Actinomycetales; family Dermatophilaceae; genus Lapillicoccus. Next base: position 1,435 of record JBKPQA010000011.1, on the reverse strand, counting down.
CATCGCCGACGCGAACCCGCTCGCAATTTGAGGAGGCAGGCCGGCCCCGGCCGCTGATGCGCCGGCGGCGGCCCCGGACGAACCGCCGATCGACTCGCCGGCCGTGCCGAGATTCGCGGCCAGACGGGCCTCGATAATTGCCGCAATCGCGGCGCTGCCGAGTACGGCACCGACCTGTCGCGTCGTGTTGTAGATGCCAGCGCCGGCGCCGGCGGACTGCGGCGGCAGGTTTCGCGTGGCGGTAGCGGCAAGCGGCGCCCACATCCCGGCGTTGGCGACGCCGAGGAGCGCCATGGGCAGGAGCAGCTGCCATACCGCGACGTCGGGGCTCATCAACCGGCTCACCCAGAACAGCGAGAGTGAGCAGAGGAGCAGCCCACCGGTCGGGATGTATCGAGGATGCACGCGGTCGACGAACCGGCCGACCACGGGAGCGAGACCACCTGACAGGAGCGCCATGGGCACCAGCAGCAGCGCGGATTTCGTCGGCGAGTAGCCCAGCACCACCTGGGTGAACAACATGAACGGAAACGCCATCGCCGTGATGGCGAACCCGACCGTCACGACCGCCGCGTTGGACAGCGAGAAGTTGCGGTCGCCGAACAAGGACAGCGGCACCAACGGTTCGGTGCGCACGCGGGTCTGCCACCACACGAAGATCCCGAGGACCACGAGACCCACAATGATGAGCAGGGGCACCGAGATGATGCCGCTGATCGTCCCCCAGTCGTAGGTCTCGCCCTCCTGGATGCCGAAGACGAGACAAAACATGCCGACCGAAGAGAGCGCCACGCCGACGAGGTCGAACGAGTGGCTGCGGGTCTCGAGCCGGGGAACGAGCCGAGCGGCGAGGACCAGCCCGACCACGCCGACCGGGACGTTAATAAAGAAGATCCACTCCCAGCCGGGGCCGTCGACGAGCAGGCCGCCCAGCAGCGGGCCGACCAGCGTGGCTACTCCCGCGGTCGCGCCCCAGAGTGACATGGCCTGTCCGCGCTGCCCGGCCGGGAACGTCCGGGTGATGACGGCCATGGTTTGCGGCGTCATCATCGAGGCGCCCAGGCCCTGGACGACCCGCGCGACCACCAGCCAGGTGATCGTCCCGGTGAGCCCGCACCACAGCGACGCCGCGGTGAACAGCGTCAGTCCGGCCAGGTACACGTACTTCGGACCGAACCGGTCGCCGAGCCGTCCCGTGACGAGAAGGGGGACCGCATACGCGAGGAGGTAGGCGCTGGTGACCCAGATGACCGAGTTCACGTCGGCCTGAAGTCCTCGGATGATCGCCGGCGTCGCCACCGACACGATCGTCGAGTCGACGAGGATCATGAAGAACCCGAGGACGAGCGCCCACAGTGCGGGCCACGGACCCCGGTCCCGGACCAGCTCGTGGCGGCCGGTGTAGCTGCGGCGCCTGACAGGCGGCGGCCCGTTC
>JBKPQA010000010.1:0-2230 GCA_046733835.1 Actinomycetota bacterium | reverse complement strand
CCCATGTGGTGGACGCCAAAGCTTTCCATGACCGCGGCGACCGATGCGTCCAGGTCGACGCCGACGACGGCCGCGCCCGCCCGGGCGAAACCCTCGGCGATGGCCTTGCCGAGACCGCGGGCCGCTCCGGTCACGACCACGCCACGCGGCGCCGAGGGCTCGGCCTGCGTCTCGGGGTCAGCGGTGGACAGCTGCGTCATCCGGCACCTCCTTGCGCCTCTGGCGACGGTAACATCATCGGTGGGTTCCTGACAATGATGCGCCTAGATTAGGCTGTCGCTGCTGAGCCGACATAGGTGTAGCTGCCGGCCGATCCCGGGAGCATCAGGACCCGCTCCGCGACGATCTTCTTGTGCGCGAGGCGGTGCTCGTCGCCGTCGACGACGTGGATGTCGTCGTAGTACCCGATGATGACTTTCGTCTCGTTGTCCGAGAGCAGCTTGGCCTCGAAGTAGGCGTGCGTCGCAATCGTGCCGTCGGCCGCCTGGGGCTTGACGGTGATGTTGGTGACGACGTGCTTGCAGACGGGAATGTGCAACGCGTTGTGCGCACGGTATACGTCCAGGAACGCCTCGACGCCCTCCTTGGTCTCCCCGCCGCCGCGGGTCACCTTGACGTCCGGAGTGGCGAGGGCGCGCAGCTCGTCCAGGTTCCCCTCGTCGACCGCGCGGGCGTACCGGTAGTAGAGCCGCTCGGCGCGAGCGGTCGTGGTGAGCAGGTCGGTCGTGGTCGTGGTGGTCATCTCGCGGTCAGTCCTCCATCGATGGGAATGGTTGCGCCCGTGACGAACCCGGCGTCGTCACTGGAGAGGAACGCGACCACGCCGGCGATCTCGTCGGGCGTAGCCGGTCGGCCGAGCGGAACGGTGCTGACAAACCCGGCCATGAGGTCGGCGACGTCGGAGCCTGGCTCGCGGCCGAAGAACGTGGGCAGCATCGGCGTGTCCACCGGGCCCGGGCAGATGACGTTCACCCGGATCCCGTCAGGGCCGCCGACCAACGCCAGCGCGCGAGCGAAAGCAGTCAGGGCGCCCTTGGTCAGTGAGTAGAGCGGGCTGAACGGCGAGCCGACGAGCGCGGCGGTCGAGGCGGTGAACGTCACCGATCCCTTGCCCTCGGCCTTGCGCAGCAGATCCCAGCACAGGGTCGCGCCGTAGAACGCCGTCTTGACGTTGACGTCAATGGCCCGCTGAAAGTCGTCCTCGCCGACCTCGAGACCGCCGGCCCCAGGCATACCCACCTGATTGTGCAGCACGTGAAGGCGGCCGTGGTCCCGTTCGATTGTTGCGAAGAAGTCCGTGAGCGCCCTCGTGCTCGCTGCATCGAGCTGGTGGGCCGCTGCGAGGTGACCCGCCGCGGTGGCTTCGTCGGCGACGGCGATGGCGGCCGGCTCCGACAGGTCGGCGACGTGGACGTGGGCACCCTCGTCGGCCAGCCGGAGCGCGATGGCCCGGCCCATGCCGGAGCCGCCGCCGATCACGGCGGCGACGCGGCCATCGAGCCGACGGATCATGCGCTGTGCGGAGCCCGCCTCGAGGGCACGCGCTCGGTGATGGGCGTGAAGAACCCGACGAGGAACGGGTCCGGCTCCAGGGTGTCCGACACGGAGACGACGGGAGGTCGACCGGCCGCGGTGGCCTCGGCCCGTTCCGCGCGTTGCCAGCGGAACTGCGCGTACGCCGTGTCGAGCTCGTTCTCGTTTATCTCGTAGATCGCGAGGTACCGGTAGGGGCAGGGCGGGGCGCCGTCGAGGTCCGCCTGGCGGAACCGCTGTGCCGAGAGGAACCCGTCGAGCTTGTCGATGGTCTCGATCATGTGGACGTCGCTGTACCAGCGGTTGAACGGCTCGTCCTGGCCCGGCTTGGCGTTGCTGAGGACGACCATGAGGTGCGCGCTCACTCGGCTGGTCCGCCCCGACCGTTGCCGGGCATCTTGCGAGAGTCGTGGCTCACCGCGATAGCGACCGGGCGCACCTCGATGACCAGCCGCTTCTGGCTGTCGAGGAGTCGGGCGAACGCCACGGGGTCGGCCGGCTGCATCCGTGAGGTGAACCTCGGGAGGAACCACTCGATGGTCTCCCGATCGCGGTGGACGGTCGCGACGCCGCGCACCGCGAGCATCTGTCGTCCCGGGCTGCCGGTACCCGCGTTGGTCACGACCAGCGTGACCCGTGGCTCGGTGGCCAGTGCCCTGACGTGGGCGCGGTTCTCGACGGCGGTCAGCCAAAACGC
>JBKPQA010000009.1:0-11709 GCA_046733835.1 Actinomycetota bacterium | reverse complement strand
CCGGTCCGACGATTCGGTGCCGCGCGAGAGCGGGCATTAGGCTAACGCCCCGACACCCGCCGGGCGCCTGACCGTCGGGCCGCGCGGGCGTAGCTCAATGGTAGAGCCCCAGTCTTCCAAACTGGCAACGCGAGTTCGATTCTCGTCGCCCGCTCCAAGGCACCTGACCCCGTGGTCAGCCCGCGCTCTCCAGATCAGTCACCCTCGGGCCCGAGTACCGTCGCGGGGCTGTGCGCTGGTGATCCCTTGAGCTCCACGAAGATGACGTGTGTGGGTGTGTCGCCGATGTTCTCGCCGTGATGCTCTTGGGCCGGTAGCCACCCGACGACCCCCGCTTGCATCTCCACGTCCCGTTGCGTCTCTCCCGCGACGAGACGTCTCTGGAAGGTCGACAGGGTGTACATGACGCTGTCGGGATGGCGGTGCGGGGTGGTCCGTTCTCCGGGCTGGTCGGTGTACTCGAGGACCCGGACGCGGTCGTTCTCGAAGACGACGTGGTAGTGGTCCGGGTTGCTGATCGCAGGGTCCAGGCTCATTTCGACACGATGGCAGCGTCCCGGCCACCTGGTTGGAGTTCACCCGGAAATTGCTGCTTGCTGGGCCGCCTGTATCTGTCGCGTTTCTCGTGCGTCTGAGGATCTGCACGTTTCGTGTGGTCTGTTCCTCGTGGACGCGGCCGCTCAGGACGCTGTGGGCTCAGCCAGTCGGTGGACGCCCATCGGCTAGATGCTCGATGCGGTTACGTCGAAAGGAGCACTTCCGGCGAGTCCAGCCTCCGCGAAGGCGGAGGAAGTGCACAGTTGAACCACGGTGCGGTGAGAGCAGTGACGCGGCAGGGAGGGGCCATGTCCGGGTGTTCGGCGGAGGAAGGTGCGGCTCTCGTTGAAGCGTGCACGGCGGCGGCGGTGCATCGGCGGGATCACCACCATCCGGTTGCGACGTCATGTCACCCGCACGTCGTCGAGGTGGTTCATCTGGGCCATCGCGCCGTTGTGGTGTGCCACGACTGTGAGTCCGACTCCGGATTTCTCCCCGAGCGTGAAGCCGACGCCATGGCCGCGGCCCACCGGGGTCGCACTGCCGAGGAGGGCACTCCCGCGCTGGGTCCGGCGGCTTGACCTCGATGGTCCCAACCCTCTCCACAGAGGGTTACGGCTGCTCCTGGAGGGTGAGCGTCCCGCTACCAGGGTTTTCCTTGCCGGACGTATGCGACGGCGAGCGACTGACCGGCCTTGCCGGTCACCAGGAGGCGAGCCAACGCAACCTGAGTGGCGGTCCGACCATCCAAGGTCGTGATCACGTCGGCCGGCTGAATGCCCGCGGCCGCCGATGGACCGTTGTGGGCCACCGATTGCACGAACAACCCGGGGACCGAACCGAGCGAGGCCGCCGTGGCGGGCGAGATTTCCGTGGTTGACATTGCCCATCCACGGGTGAGTGGCGCGGCCGGAAGCCAGCAGCTGACCGGTGATGTTCGCTGATTGTCTGCGACGGAACCGCGAACCCAATTCCCACGCTGCCGCCACCGGCTTGCCCTTCAGTATTCGGGACCGTCGAGATGGCCGTGTTGATGCCGACGAGCCGGCCGGCGCAGTCCACCAGCGGCCCACCCAAGTTTCCGGGATTGATGGAAGCGTCCGTCTGAATGAACCCGGTCAGCACCGTCACGCCGCCTTGACGCATCGGGGCCGTCACGTCGCGGTTCAGCGCGCTGGTAGTTCACCAACAGCACGTGAACGAGCGCCGTCACGACGGCGATCAATGTGCCCGCTGCGATGGCACCGAACCAGACCAGCGGAGGCGTATTGCTCGGTGTAAACGGGTTGGCTTGCCTCCAATCCGCCGACATGGCCACATGAACCATGACGAGGAGCAGGCCCGCATACCCGATCTGCCGATGGAAGTCGATGACCGCATCGGTGTCAAATGGCACAGCGAAGGTCCGGACCCGCGCCACCAGGGCGAACTCAATTCCCATCAGGGTCAGTCCGACAAAGCCCAGGGCGACAGAGAAGTCAGTCCAGAAACCCCTGCCCCGGCCGGTCGGTGCCCACCAGCGCGAAGAGCAACGGAGCTACACAGACGCCGAGAAAGATTCCGAGCCAGGCAATTCCTCGATCGACCGAGCTCACATCGTCACCACCGTCCGCGGTGCACGACCTCGTCGAACGGGCGTCGGTTCAGCCGCTCGATGACGGCCAACGGCTTGTCCGACGGATAACCGACGGAGAGTAGGTAGGCGAGGAAGCGTCCCTCGGGGAAACCTAGAACCGCCCTGGCCTGGTTCTGGTCGGCGGCTGCGGCATGGCCGGTGCCGATGCCCAGGTCGGCCGCGGCGACGGTCATGGCATACGTCGCCTGGCCAAGGTCGTACTGAAGCAGAGCGGACTGCTGCGCGTCCTGCGGCTCCGGGGCGACGATCGCTATGGCGGCAGCCGCTCCGGCGACATGCTTGGCGCCTTGCCACACCTTCGCCAGTTCGGCCAGTTGCGTTCTATCCGTGACCAGCACGAAGTCCCACGGCTGCCAATTGCCCGCCGAGGGCGCCCGTCGCCCGGCCTCGAGAATGCGGTCGAGCGCCTCGTCAGGAACTGGCTGCTCGGTAAACTGCCGAACGTTACGTCGCGCGCGCAGGGCGTCCCAGGTCTCCACGGTGTCATCCTGCGCCTCGAGCGCCGTTGTGGCGACCATCTGCGGGCCGGCTTTCCGCGACCGCGGTGTCAGCCGGCTGGTATCACCGTCCTGGCGTGGCTGCTCCTGACCGACCATGAGCGTCGTCCCCGTGGCCACCCGGGCCGTCATCTCCGATCCCGCCCATGTCGCTTGCGTCGCCGACGCGCTGGCCACGCAGGGCGCCGTGGTTGGCCATGCCTTCGCCAACTTCTACGTCATCACCACGCGGGGGGACGCCGACACGGTACGCCGTGTGAACATCATGAAGGGTCGTCCGCCCGGGCAGGTCGGCTCGATCACCGGACCGCCGGCGTCCCTGCCGGAGGTCTGGGACCTGGACCAGCTGCCCGAGCCCCTGTCGCGCCGAACGGCGCTGGCCCTGGTCGACGCCTTCTACACCCGCGGACCGTTCGGCTTCCGCGCCCCGGCTGCCTCCGGCGTACCCGGTCACTTGTGTGAAGCCGACGACGGCGTGCTGACGGCGCAAGTCATCGCGCCGGGTTATCGCTGTCCCTCCAACGCCGTTCTCGCGGCGGCCGAACGTGCATGCGGCGGCGACCTGCTCTACATCACCTCAGCCAACCGGTCAAGGCATGTCACCGGTGCCGAGGACTCTCCCGCCCACTGGAGGGCCGACGGCCTGCGGGCCGAGTTCGGGACCGAGCCGGGATTCGTGATCATCGAGCATGCCGACGAGGCCCAGGCTCGGGCCACCTACCCGCACTACCTGCCGATGTCCACGACAATCCTCGGCCTGCACCGTGTGGTGGAGGTGCCGTGGGATCCCCGCCCGCACCTGGTTTTGGAGCGGCACGGGTCGTTACCCGTGCAGATCGTCCGCGGTCTCCTGGGCGAGTTCGGGTTGGGGCTCGTGCTGGGACCGCGGGCCCGTACCCGCCTGATGGTCCGGGACTACACCCAGAGCCTGAGCGACAGATGACCGCCCGAGTTGGCCTGTTGGTCCCCAGCTCCAACGTCACCATGGAGATCGAGCTGCCGGCACTCCTACGCAGAGATCTGCCGGCCGGGGACGCCCCGAGCTTCCATTCCGCCCGGATGCGGATGACCGCGGTGACGGCGGAGGCGCTGGCGGCGATGGACGCTCAGGCCGAGCAGCGCGCGGGTGAACTGGCTGACGCGCAGGTGGACGTCATCGCTTACGCCTGCCTGGTCGCGGTGATGGTGCAGGGTCGCGGCGCGCACCGCAGCGCCGAGCAGCGGCTGTCCGACGCCGCCGACGGCGTTCCCGTAGTCTCCAGCGCCGGTGCGCTCGTCGCCGCCGTCCATGCCCTAGGCGTCGAGCGAGTGGCGATGGTCACCCCCTACGCCCCACCGCTCACGGAAACGGTCATCGACTACCTCGGCGGCGAGGACATCGAGGTGGTCGACGCCATCAGCCTCGGAGTGACCGACAACGGCGCTGTCGGACGGCTGGACCCAGCGAACCTCGTGGACATCGCCGCCCGCTTGAACCGGTCCCGCGCGCAAGCGGTCGTGGCCTCGGCCTGCGTACAGATGCCGTCGCTGCCCGCGATCACGAGCATCCAGGCATTGACCGAGCTGCCTGCCCTGTCCGCGGCCACCGCCACCGCACGGTCCGTGCGCCAGGCACTAGGCCTTTCGTCCCCGGTCGTCCGCGAGCCCCAAGAGGTTGGCAGGACTGTTGTCCGAACGTCATTGCCTCGTAGGCGCAGGAGTCTCAGGCGGTCCTAGCCGGCCTTCGGCACCAGCCCGGTCATCGCGGGTCATGAGCACCCACAACGCCGTTGCCACTCAGACCAAGAGGTTCAGGTTGGCCGGGTCGATCCAGGCCGACATCACCGTCGGGCCTCACCCGGTCGATGGTGCTTGAACCCACTGAGCTATCCATGGCCTCACAGCCAGCGGCCCTAGCCTCGGCATTGCAGACTCGGTCCGCCGGCGGCGAGGAGGGATATCCGGTTGTCATCCAGTTCCCTCGTCCCGCTCGTCCTTCTCGCGGGGCTGCTGCTCACCGTGGGGTGGGTCTACCAGGACGCGGCCACTCATCAGGAAGCGGGCGAGCCGGTGCTCTTCTGGTCCGGGGCGCTGCGGGTCGAGACGCCGGCGGCGTGGGCGGCCTCCTGTCTCGTATGGGTGATCTTCTTCGTGCTCTACCTGCGGGCACGGCAGCGCCCGGTCTGACGCCGGTCGAGCCGCTGGCGGACGACGTAGTCGACGACGCAGGCGCGCTACGCGCGGTTTGGGACCCTGGATGCCGCAAAGGCCTCTTCGTCATAAGCGCTCCTGAGCGGCCGGATCGCCGCCCCGATGATGACGAGCAGTATCCCGAGCACCGCTGCCATCGCCGCGACGCCGAACGCCACCACCGACGTGAACAGCGAGGCCTGCAGGAACGACGCGTTCATCACGGCCGCCCGGTTGGGGTCGTTCTGGGGAAGCTCGGCGTAGGTTTTGCCGCCAGCCATCTCGCTGGCGTGTTCGCCGATGACGGTGGCCTGCGCGTAGGCCTGCCACGGCTGCGTGACCTGCTGCCCAGCAAAATAGTTCGCATCCTGGGACACGGTGATCTTCTGGGCGGCCAGCGTGCTGCTGACCAGCGCGTAGGTGACGACGCCAGCCACGAAGAACACCACTCCGGCGATGATGACGATGACTGACGGAACTCGTGATCTCACGATGCCCCCTTGATTGGCGATGCGAACAATCGTTCTGCACCCGTGCACAGCGGGCAAGACCCTGGATCAGCCAACTCAGGGCGAGGCATCTCGAGCGGTCTTCCTCTCGAGACGGAGGTCCAGGATCCGACGTCCTGCGGCCAACCCCTTGCGTTCGAAACCGTCCACCGGCCGCCACGCCGGCCGCGGGACGTCCAGAACCACGAACCCGCCGTGCGCCCACACCTCCGCCCGGACGTGCTCCGCGTATGCCGGTTGGTCGGTGGCGACGAGGACGTGGCCCTCCGCGATCAACCGGGACGCGAGCAGTTCCAGCGTCGAGGCGCGGATGAACCGCCGCTTCGCGTGCTTGAGCTTGGGCCACGGATCGGGGAAGAACAGATGGACCGCAGCCAGCTGGCCGGGCCTGACGCGATCGGTCAACAGCGCCACCGCGTCGCCGATCTCGACCCGCAGATTCGGGACACCGGCGGCCTCCCCCGCGGCCAGGAGCCGGGCCATTCCGGGCAGATGGACGTCGACGGCGAGTACATCGTGCGAAGGGTGCGTCGACGCATACGCGATGGCCGCGGCCCCGTGCCCGCAGCCGATGTCGAGGACGACTGGTGCCTCGCGACCGAATGTCTCGACCGGTGCCAGCGGTCCAGGAGGCAGCGCCCGCGCGGGCAGGTACCGGTCCAGCCGCTCGCGGGTCAACGCGGAGAGGCGGCCGGAACGACCCGCATACGTGCGAATCCGATCCGAAGCTGGCTCGGGCCCCTTTCCGACAGGCGCCTTTGCGGGCATGCACCTAGCCTGACGGAGTCAGACCACTCGGGGACCATCGACGGGAGGAGCCCGTTTCATGAGCATGTTTGACAACATGAAGGACAAGGCTGGCGACATGGCCGACGAGCACGGCCAGCACATGGGTGAGGGCGCCGACAAGGCCGGCGACTTCCTCGACGAGAAGACTGGTGGGAAGTACTCCGAGCAGATCGACTCGGGAGTGGAGAGGGGCAAGGACGCCGTCGACAACCTCGACAACCAGGACGACGACATTCCCTGATCCGAAGACGGGGGTCAGTCCCGCCAGATCATCACCACGGCGCGGTCGTCGGTCTCCCCCGCCCGCGCTGACGCACAGAGCCGCTTCGCTCCGCCGGCGAACCCGCCCCGGACGAGGCGCTCTGCTGCGCCCAACATCCGGTCCACACCGACGGTGAGGTCGCGGAACCGCGACTCGACCACGCCGTCGGTGTAGAGCACCAGGGCGTCGCCGCGGCCCAGCCGGCGGTAGGACCGCACGTATGTCGCGTCTTCGATGACGCCGAGCAGCGGGCCGGCCGCCTCACCGAGCACCTCCCATCGTCCCGAGCCGTTGTTGAACTGGACGGCAGGCGGGTGCCCCGCGCTGCCGATGGTGTAGTCGCCGGTGGCCAGGTCGATTGATACGTGCACCGCGGTCGCGAAGCCCTCGTCCCATCTCTGCCGTAGCAGATAGTTGTTGGCAGCCGTCAGGAACCGGTTCGGCTCCTGCTCGCCCAGCAGGCCGCCGAGCGCACCGGACAACAACAGCGAGCGCGTTCCGGCCTGCACTCCCTTGCCGGACACGTCGACCAGCACGACCTCGAACCAGCGCCCGTCCGCCGACTTGGTCGCGACGACGAAGTCGCCGGAGAACGACTGCCCGTATGCGGACTCGACCGCCCTCTCGGCGTGCCAGCCGCGGGGCAGCTCCGGCAGCTCACCGAAAGCCTTCAGTCGGTCGCGAAGGTCCACGAACATCGACTCGCCCCGACTGCCCTGAACCCCGAGCCGGGCCCGTGAGCGCGAGGTCGCCGACATCAGGACGATGACCATGGCGAGCGCCGCCACCGCGATGATCTGGGCAAGCTGCGAGATCGACGTGAACTGGCTGCTGTGGATGGTCAGCGCCACCATCTCGGCGAGGTATGTGCCGCCCACGACGAGGAAGGCGCCGGGAGTGAGATAGAGGCCGCCGACGACGACGAACGGCGCGTAGACGGTGAACGGCAGGCGCGGCCACCCCCAACCGATCCACATCAGCGTCAGACCGATGGCGATAAGCAGCAGGGTCTGTGTGACGACCGCCGAGCGGGACGACCGGGCCGGCTCCGGCTCGAGCGCAGCGGAGATGATCCGCGACGCGCGCCGCCGTGGGAGGCTGGTCGACCAGGTCATGATCCCGCCAATCTAGGTGGCCACCCAGCAGAGCGTGGCCATGTTCCCCCAAACGGGTGAGCGTCGCATCAGCCGTGCGGCCGACCGCCGGCCACCCGTCGCCGGTTACGCGGTCGGGGGCTCCGGCGGCAGGGTTCCGTTCTCCTCGTACGCCGCCACCATTTCGAGGCGACGCACGTGCCGGTCGACGCCCGAGAACTCGGTGGAGAGGAAGGTGTCGACGATCTCCTTGGCCTCCTCGGCGGCCGTGAACCTGCCACCGATCGAGACCACCTGCGCGTTGTTGTGCTCCCGTGCGAGCTGAGCCAGCTCGGACGTCCAGCACAGGGCCGCGCGGATGCCCTTGACCTTGTTCGCCGCCATCTGCTCGCCGTTTCCGGACCCGCCGAGCACGATCCCAAGTGAGCCGGGGTCCCTAGCGACGGCCTGGGCCGCCCGCAGTACGGCGACCGGGTAGTCGTCCTCGGCGTCGAAGACGTGGGGCCCGTGGTTCGTCACGTCGTGCCCCGTCTCCTGCAGGTGGCTGACCAGCGCGAGCTGGAGCTCGTATGCCGCGTGGTCGCCACCGATGTGTACGCGCATGGGGATCGTCCTCCTCGTCGCGAAAATCTCGCCGCGGGTATTCGGGGGTACGCGGGGGCGGAGCCCCCGCGGCTAGTCGAAGATCGGGCCTTGCGTGCGGGTTCGCTTGAGCTCGTAGAACCCTGGCGTGCCCGCGACGAGGACGCAACCGTCCCACAGTCGACCCGCCGCCTCACCCTTTGGCGCCGGCGTGACGACCGGACCGAAAAACGCGATGTCACCGAAGGCGATGACCGGCGTACCGACGTCGGTCCCAACCAAGTCGATCCCCTCGCGATGGCTGCGGCGCAGCGCCCGGTCGTACTTCTTCTGAGACGACGCCTTGGCCAGGTCGGGGGACAGGCCGACCTCCTCGAGCGACTCGGCGATGATGGTGTCGCGGTTCCGCATTCGCTTGAGGTGGATTCGCGTGCCCATCGCGTCGTAGAGCGGCTTGAGGACCTTGTCGCCGTACTGCTCTTGAGCGGCGATGAGCACCCGCACCGGTCCCCACGAGGAGTCGAGGAAGGCCCGGTAGTTCTTGGGAAGGTCGCGCTTCTCGTTAAGGACGGAGAGGCTCATCACCCGCCACGTCACGTCGATGTCGCGGACCTTCTCGACCTCCATGAGCCAGCGCGAGGTCATCCACGCCCAGGGACACGCGGGGTCGAACCACATCCGTACCTCAGCCTTGCGGGCCGTTGAGCCGCTGCGTCGCGTCGTTGCCCGGCCCGTTCGAGCCGCCGTAGGAGTCATGATCAGCATCTTTTCACCAGGTCAAGGACGACGGCGCGCCGTGAGAGCATGGACGGCGGCCCGGGCCTACCCGCATACCTGGGTCTGCCTTGACCCCGAACGTGCAGGAGCCTCCTAGTGCCCGGCCAGAACCTCACCCGCGAGGAGGCGGCGAGCCGCGCCGCCCTGCTCACGGTCCAGTCGTACGACGTCGAACTCGACCTGGCCACCGGTCCGACGACCTTCGCGACGAGGAGCAGGGTTCGCTTCAGCGCCAGTGAGGGCGCCGAGACGTTCATCGACTTCGTCGGTGAGTCGGTGGAATCGGTGACCCTCAACGGCGTCGCCCTGGACCCGGCCACCGCCTGGGCAGACTCGCGAATCGCCTTGACTGGCTTGGCGGCCGAGAACGAGCTCGTCGTAGAGGCGACGGCGCTCTACACCAACACGGGCGAGGGGATGCACCGGTTCGTCGACCCGGTCGACGGCGAGGTCTACCTCTACTCCCAGTTCGAGGTGGCGGACACGCGCCGCGTCTTCGCCGTGTTCGAGCAGCCGGATCTGAAGGCCACGTTCACGTTTTCCGTCACCGCGCCCGCGCACTGGACGGTCCGCTCCGTGTCACCGACGGTCGAGCCGGCGCCCGCCGGCGACCGCGACGGCACGGCGCTCGCGACGTGGACCTTCGCCCCCACTCCGCGACTGTCGCCCTACGTGACTGCGCTGGTCTCCGGCCCGTACGTCGGTGTCACCGACACGGTCCAGAGCCGTCGGGGTCCCATCGAGCTCGGTGTGTATGCGCGTCGCTCGCTTGCCGAGTACGTCGACGCTGACAACATCCTCGACCTCACGAAGATCGGGTTCGAGTTCTTCGAGCGGGAGTTCGACTCCGCCTACCCGTTCGAGAAGTACGACCAGATCTTCACGCCCGAGTACAACGCGGGCGCTATGGAGAACGCCGGCTGCGTGACCATCACCGAGGTCTACGTCTTCCGGGGGAAGGTGGCTGAGCCGCTGGTCGAGCGGCGGGGGTTGACCATCCTCCACGAGCTCGCCCATATGTGGTTCGGCGACCTGGTGACGATGCAGTGGTGGGACGACCTCTGGCTCAACGAGTCGTTCGCGGAGTGGGCCTCCACCTACTGCCAGGCGGAGGCGACCCACTGGACCGGGGCGTGGACGACGTTCCAGAGCCACGAGAAGACCTGGGCGTACCAGCAGGACCAGCTCCCGTCGACGCACCCCGTTTACGCCAACATCCGCGACCTCGACGACGTCCTCGTCAACTTCGACGGCATCACCTACGCCAAGGGCGGCGCGATCCTCAAGCAGCTGGTGGCCTACGTCGGCGTCCAGCCGTTCGTCATCGGACTGCGGACCTACTTCGAGAAGTATGCGTGGGGCAACACCCGCTTCGCCGACCTGCTCGCGGAGCTGGAGGCGGCATCGGGCCGCGACCTCGGCCGCTGGTCGGAGCTGTGGCTGAAAACCGCCGGTGTCAACACGTTGGCGATGGAGGTCGAGACCGACTCGGAAGGCACCATCACGTCGGCGGCCGCCCGGCAGACCGCCGCCGACGCATACCCCACCTTGCGCCCGCATCGGATCGCCATCGGCCGGTACTCCCTCGAGGACGGGAAGCTGGTGCGGGTCGGGCGGCACGAGCTCGACGTCGACGGCCCGCGCACCGAGGTGCCCGAGCTCGTCGGGCTGCCGCAGCCCGATGTGCTGCTCCCCAACGACGACGATCTGAGCTACGCGAAACTGCGCTTCGACGACCGCTCATACGCCACGTTGCTGGACCACACCGCTGACTTCGCCGAGAGCCTGCCCCGATCCCTGGTCATCGGCGCGTTCTGGGAGATGGTCCGCGGGGGTGTGATGCCGGCGCGCGACTTCGTCGACCTGCTCCTGGCGTCACTGGCCACGGAGACGCACTCGACGGTGATCCGGACCATCCTCCAGACCACCAAGCAGATTCCGTCGCAGCTGCTGACATCGGCGACGCTGTTCTGTGCACCGGAGCATCGGGAGGAGACCCAGGCCAAGGTGGCCGAAGCGCTCCGCAAGATGGCCGAGGACGCGGAGCCGGGCAGCGACCGGCAGCTGCAGCTGGTCGGCGCGTTCGCTCGCGCGGCGCGGAGTGCGGACGACATCGCTCGGCTGCGGGGGGCGTTCGACGGCACGCAGCCCTATCCCGGCCTCGAGCTCGATCAAGACCTGCGCTGGTCGCTGCTGTCGGCGCTAGCTGCCCTGGGTGACGCCACGGACGAGGAGATCGCGGCCGAGCTGGCCCGCGACGACACGAACGCCGGTCGCGAGAAGGCGTTCCACGCGCGCGCGGCCCGCCCGACCCCGGAGGCCAAGGCGGAGGCCTGGCGGCTCGCCGTCGAGGAGGACGGGCAGCCGAACGCTGTCATCGAGGCCCTGTCCTCGGGCTGGAACCGCGCTCTCGACCAGTCATTGCTGAACAGCTACGTACCGAAGTACTTCGACATGCTCCTGCCGATTTGGAACACGCGATCGGCGGCCATCCGCGAACGCATCATCGGGGCGACGAGCAAGGAGTACCCGCTGGCCTTCTACCCGCTAGGCCTCGCCAGCCCGGAGCTGGTCGAGGCGACGGAGGCGTGGCTGGCTGCGAACGAGGACGCACCGCAAGCGCTCCGTCGGCTGGTGTTGGAGAAGCTGGACGCCGCCCGCACCGCCGTGATCGCCCAGCAGTGTGACGCGAAGCGTGGTTGAGCGGCTGAACGGACTGGCGGCTCTGCTTGTCCCGACGGCGCTCCCCGAGCCGTGGGAGACGCTGGTCGGGGTGCCGCTGCGGATCGTCGTCATCCTGCTGGTTGCCGCCCTCGCGCGGTTCATCTCGCACCGGCTTATCGATCGGTACGTGCGC
>JBKPQA010000008.1:0-28139 GCA_046733835.1 Actinomycetota bacterium | reverse complement strand
GAGGTCGGGCTGGTGACGACCTTGTCGCCACCAGCCCGACCTGATTGAGGAGCAGGTCACCTCATGTGTTCTGCTCTCGCACCTGCTGCGCCGCGTCCTTGGACGTCGAGGCCACGTCGGAGGCGCTCGAGCGCGTCTCCTCCTTGACCGTGTCGGCGGCGTCCGTGGCCCGGTCCTTCACCTGCTGAACCGCCTGTTGCGCCGGCTCCTTCACGCTCTGGGCCAGATCCTTCGCGGCCTCCTTGGCCTGGTCGGTCAACGGCTCGGCCTTGTCCTTGATGGTCGCCGCCGCCTCCTTCTCGACCTCAGTCGCGGGCAGCAGCGATGACAGCAGCGCGCCGGCACCGAAGGCGATCAGGCCTGCGGCCCACGGGTTCCCCCGCGCCTTCCGCTTTGCGGCGGAGGGAGCCGAGGCCACGGCGTCCTTGGCGGAGCCGACGGAGCCGGCAACGCTGGAGCTGGCGCTGTCCGCCTCGCCCATGACGCGGTCCTTGATATCGGTGATGCCACCCTTGACCTTGTCGGCCTGACGCCGGGCGACGTTTCCCGGGCGCACGCTCTCGCCGAGGGCGTCGACGTTGGCGCTCAGGTCCGCACGGGTCTCGTCGATCTGACGGCGGATCTCGTCGGGGTCGTTGCTCGTGATGCTCATCGGGTTTCCTCGTTTCCTGCGAGTGCAGAGGGAATCTTCTTGGCGGTCTCGGTGGTTTGGGGCACGCCCTCGACCTGGCGCAGCTTGCCCCGGCCGACGGCGTACAGGATGGCGGCGACGATGGCCCAAATGACGGCCACGATGACGCCCGACCACGCGTTCCCGGTCCACTGTCCGATGCCCCACCACGCCGCGATGGAGAGGAAGAGCAGAACCATCCCCGCCGCATACCCCGCCCCACCCAGCAGCCCAGCTCCGGCGCTAGCCTGCGTTGCGGACTGCCGGATCTCGGCCTTGGCGAGCGCTAGCTCCTGGCGGATGAGGGTCGAGAGGTCGGCGCTGATCGCGCTGAACAGCTCACCGATGGACCGGTCTTCGGGGCCGGGAGCGACGCCCCGAGGGGTCGTCTCGTGCAGGGGTCCCGTGGCGGTCATCGTCCACCTTCCGGGTACGGAGTCGTGGTCAACTCGTCCACGTCGGACTGCTCGGTCACCGGCCGGTAGCCGGCGTCGTAGCCCGTGGACCCGGCGCCCTCGTAGGTCGTCCCGAGGGACTCACCTGCGGGAGCGGACCATGTCGATGACGACTCGTACCCGCCGGTGGATCCGTAGCCGCCGGTGGACCCGTAGCCGCCCGAGGACTCGTAGCCCAGCGACGACTGGTACCGGGACGACTGATAGCCGTACCCCGCGTCTTGGTTGCTGTCGCTTCCGGCCGCCAGGCCACGCGCGAGCCGACCAGCCACGAGACCGGCCGCGGCGGCAATCGCCAGGAACAGCCCGGGCCGGCGACGAGCGAAGCGCGAGACCTCGTCGAGGAGGTCCTCCGGCTCGTGCCGTTGCAGCCAGTCCGCAAGGTCGCCGGACCGGCTGGAGGCCCGGTTCACTAGCGAGCTGGCGACGCCCTGGCCGGGTTCTCCAGTGCGGTCGGCCATCCCCCGCAGCTCGTCCGACATCGACGAAAGCCAGCCGGCGAGGTTGTTCTGCTGGGTGGAAGCCTGGCTGCGCAGCTGCGTGCGTGCCTCTCCCATCAGGTCGCGGGCCTGGCTCTTGGCCTCGGAGGCGACGCCACGGGCCTCCTCCTTGGCCGTCTGAGCCACCTGGCGGCCACTTTCGGCCGCCTGGTTGCCGACCTGCTTGGTTGCGCCCTTGGCCGCCTCCGTCGTACTCGACGACGAGGTGGAGGACGAGGACACCGACGCCCCTGATGACGGGGTCGTCACCGGGGTCTCAAGGCCGGTGACGTCGGCCTCCGGAAGCGTGGGCTCGATGCGATGCGTCTGCGGGAATTCGTTGGACATCACTTCTCCTGCTCGATTGATCACTCGGTGGATCGACGTCTAGATGCGTTCCGCAAGGAGCGTTTTACCCACCCTGCCGTGGGGCAAACGGGATACACCGGCCTTAGCCGAACCATCGACACTCACGAGAGGCGCGCAGCGTGAGCCCAGACGCCAGACGTGACGACGCCCCCGACCGCGGGGCCGACCCGTCGCAGGACCAGGACCTCGACAGCCCGACCGACCTCCCCAAGGAGTCCCTCAAGGACGTCCTCAAGCGGGCCCGGGTGGAGTTCCGCAACGACCATCTGACCGACCTCGCCGCCGGCCTGACCTACTACGCGGTCCTCTCCGTCGTGCCCGGCCTCATCGTGCTGGTCTCGCTACTGGGACTGATGGGCCCGGACGCCACGCAACAGGTCGTCAACCAGGCCAATGCCATCGCGCCGGGCTCGAGCGCGGAACTGATCCAGACCCTCATCCAGCAGGCCCAGGCCAACCAGAGGGGCGCCGGATTCGGTGCCATCCTCGGCCTGGCGGTCGCGCTGTGGTCGGCTTCCGGCTACGTGGCCGCCTTCATGCGCGCCTCGAACGTCGTCTACGACATCGGTGAGGGTCGCCCGATCTGGAAGACGATCCCGCTACGGATCGGCCTGACCGTCTTCGCCCTGGTGGTCCTGCTGATCGGCGTTCTCATCGTCGTGCTGAGCGGACCCGTCGCCCAGCAGATCGGCGACCTGCTCGGGCTCGGCGACACCGCGGTCCTGGTATGGAACATCGTCAAGTGGCCGGTCCTTGTCGTCCTGATCTCGGTGCTTCTCGCGGTGCTCTTCTGGGCCGCGCCCAACGCCAAACAGGAGGGCATCAAGTGGGTGAGCCCCGGAGGTGTCATTGCGGTGCTCATCTGGCTGGGCGCCTCGGCACTCTTCGCGCTCTACGTGACCCTCTTCGCCTCCTACAACAAGACCTACGGCTCCCTGGCCGGAGTGATCATCTTCCTCGTATGGCTGTGGATAACCAACATCGCCGTTCTGCTCGGCATGGAGATCAATGCCGAGCTCCAGCACGGCCGGGCCATCGCCGAAGGCCTCCCGCCGGAGGTCGAGCCGTTCGCCGAGCCCCGGGACACCCGCAAGATGGACGAGGGAGAGACCCGGGACGTCGCCGAGGCCGAGCGGGAGCGGCAGCGCTGAACCGGATGCGACGTACCGGCCGGCGGGCGTCGCACTGACGCTGGCCGGCCGGCAAGGCGATCCGCCTCAGGACGCCCTCAGGAGACGAGAGCGTCGATCGCCTTCTTGAGCGCGCTAGGCGCCTGCGGCGTGTGCGGCGCCTTCTCCTTCGCGGCCAGCAGCTGCTCGCCCAGATCCTGCAGCTCCTTACGGCCGAGCCCTTCACGGACCTTGGGGAACCACTCCTGCTCCTCCTCGTCCATGTGGTGGGTGACGTTCTCGATGAGCACCGTGGTCTTGGCCTCGAACCGCTCGTCATCCGGCGACATCTGCGACAGCTCGATGACCAGGACATCGGCCACATGGTGCTCCTCGTACGACTCGAGGATGTCGTCCTCGAGGTCGGGCAGGAGCCGGCGCACCTCGGGGTACATGACCTCGTTCTCGATGTACGTGTGCACCGTAAGGAGCTCCACGACCTTCTTGACGATGGCGCCCTTACGGGCGTCCGTCGTGCTCGGCTTCTGGAACTCCTTGAAGAGGCGGCGGACCTCGGTGTGGTCGTTGCGCAGCAGCACGATGGCATCAGTGGACAAAGGGAAACCTCCCGAAACTGGGTAGCGACATCTCTCCGACGGAACTGGCGTTACCCCGGGCACACGCGGCCTAAGCAGCGCCGCCTCCACGCCGCCGACTGGGGGCGGAGCGCTGAGGTCCGTGACCGCATACCGGCCGCATTGGTCAGTTGACGGAGGCGGCCTTCCCTTCGGCAAGCATGGCCAGCCGCCGCAGCGTCTCGCGGTTGCGCACGGCGATGAGGGGCTGGCGCACGACCGGCGGGATGAGCGCTCCGGGTCCGCTGACTGCGTCCTCGGCGATGAGCACGGTGCAGCGGTCCCCCTCGGGCCGGATCTCGATCTCGACCCGAGCCTCGCCGGCAGGCCAACCCCTGGCGGTGAGCTCCAGCAGGCGGCCCTGCTCCTCCCGCTCTACGTGGGTCTGGTCGTTCAGCAGGAAGGGCCACGTGCCGAACGAGTGCTGCATGCGGCTGCCCGGCCGTGGCCATCCCGGGTCCACGGCCCGGATTCGCGCCGTCCCCACCACCCAGGAGGAGAAGGTCCAGCCGTCGGCGAGCACCGCCCACACCGCCGAGGCGGGTGCGGCGACCTGCCGGCTGACCGGTCGCGCGTGGCCAGGTCTGTCGCCTTGTTCGGTCATCGACGGACCACCGCCTCCTTCGTGACGGGCGTACTGACGGGCTCGAGGACGTTGCCGGGGTTCGGGTCGACCGGCTCCTTGGCCAGGGCGATTCGCGACATGAGTGGGGTGACCAGGCGGTCATAGAGGGCGGGCATGAACCGGAACCCGGTCACCATGACCCAGTTGAACGGACCGACGTTCACCTCGCGTCGCGGCCTCTCCAAGAGGCGCACGATCTCCCTGGCCACCCGGGCCGGTGGAACCACGGGAGGTGGCGGCTGCCCGTGATGTCCGAGGTACGTGCCGGCCAGCCGGTAGATCTCGGTGTCGACGCCGGCCGGCGTCACCAGCGACACGCCGATTCCCGGAGTCTTTCGGGCCTCCACCTGAAGGGTCCGTACCAGCCCCTGCAGGCCCCACTTGGCCGTGACGTAGCTGCTCATGCCCGGAACGGCCATCTTGCCCAGGATCGACCCGACGAAGACCAGGCGCCCGGAGCCGCTGTCGGCAAAGGCGTTCAACGCCTGTCGTGCGACGCGCGCGGCACCACCGAGCGTGGTCATCACGGACGACTCCCACACCTCGGCCGGGACGTCCTCGAACCGGCCGTAGGCGAGCACGGCCGCACAGTGCACCACCCCGTCGATGCGGCCCAGCTGGGTTCGCGCCTGGTAGAAGGCGCCCTCCACGGCCTCGTCCTCGCGGACGTCGGTGGGCACGACCAGGACACGGGCTCCTCGCCGACGGCACTCCGCGGCGAGGTCCTCCAGTGGGCCGAGCGCGCGCGCGCACAACACCAGGCCCACCCTTGGCTCGGCGAGCATCAACACCGTCTCGCGGCCGATGCCCCGTGAGGCTCCGGTCACGAGGTAGACGCGAGCCAGGTCCTCGTCGGTCACGCCACGTCTCCCCTCTGTCGCACGTATCCGAACGCTGTCATCGGCTGGTCATCGCCGCCGTACCCTGCACGGGCGCCGGCTGAACGCCCTCCGTCCCTCCGGTTCGGAGCAACCGGGCCCACGCCGTCTGAGCCATTCGCCGTCGCACCGCCCCCCACGGTCCGGCCGCCTTCAGGGCGCACTGCGCTGCGTTCCAGCCGCAGGCCCCGTGGACCCCGCCGCCGGGATGGGCCGATGCGCTGGCCAGGTACAGGCCGTCGATCGGTGTCTCCGGCCGGCCGAGCCCGGGTACCGGACGGAAGATGAGCTGCTGGTGGACCGCGGACGTCCCACCGTTGACGGCGCCGCCGACGAGATTGGCGTTGGCGCGCTCCAGGTCGTTCGGCGACTGCACGTGCGTGGCCAGGCGCGATTGGAGGAACCCGGGCGCCACCCGCTCGATCGCCTGATGGATGCGGTCGACGTGTCGGTCGAGGCGCTCGCCGGACCAGTCGAGTCCGCGAGGCACGTGGGTGTACGCCCAGGCCGACTCGGTTCCGGCGGGCGAGCGGGTGGGGTCGGCGGTCGTCATCTGGCCGAACAGGAGAAAGGGGTGCCGTGGTTCACGCTTCGTCGACAGGTCCGCAGAGAAGTCGACGAACCCGTCCATGTCCACGCCGACGTGCAC
Source organism: Actinomycetota bacterium (assembly GCA_046733835.1). Lineage (GTDB taxonomy): Bacteria > Actinomycetota > Actinomycetes > Actinomycetales > Dermatophilaceae > Lapillicoccus. The sequence continues at coordinate 22,270 of JBKPQA010000008.1, read as the reverse complement.
CGTCCCGGCGCCGCGCGCCTCGGCGGCTCGCCACGGCACCGGCTGGTTGAGCGCCCAGTTGACCTTGATCGTCGGGTCGTCCCACTGGAAGCGGTCGAGGCTGCCGGCGAAGCGGGGCGGTAGCCGGTCGGTCCCGACCAGGTCGCGGTAGAGCAACGGCGCCCCCACGTCCGCCAACACCGCTCGCCGCACCCGGACAGCCGAGCCGTCGAGCAGCCGGACGCCCGTCGCCCGGCCCGCGACCACGTCGACCGACGTCACCGGCACGCCGGTCATGACGAGCGTGCCGCGCGCCTCGGCTCGGCGGGTGAGCGCCTCGGCGAGACGGCCCGCTCCGCCCCGAGGAACGGGGAAGCCGACGTCCTGGCCGAGCATGGCGAGCAGCCACCCGAAGATCCCGCTCCCTGCAGCATCGGGCGGCACGTCGCTGTGCATGGCGTTGCCGGTGAGCAGCAGGGCGGCACCGTCCCCTTCGAAGCATTCACGAGCCAGTCGACGGACCGGCAGGACGCCGCGCCGCGCCAGGTCCATCGCGCCCGCCACCCGAACCCGGCGCAGGATCTGCAGCAGCGACACCACCGGCGGCAGGGGCGAGAACAGGGCATCGAGGATCGGATCGCGGACCCGCTGCCAGTCCGCGAACATCCGCAGCCAGGACTCGCCGTCGCCGGCCGCGAACCCGTCGACCGAGGCCGCGGTCACCTCCGGATCTCGCGAGAGCAGCGCCGCCCGTCCATCGTCGAGGGCGTGGGCGAGCACCGCCGGTGCGTGCGCCCAGTCGAGGCCGTGCTCCTCCAGGTGCAGGCCGCGGATCACCGGGCTGGCCGCGGCCAGCGGGTAGAAGGCACTGAACATGTCCGACACGAAGCCGGGAACGGTGACCTCGTCGCTGCGAACCGCGCCACCGGTGCGGTCCGACGCCTCGATGAGGACGACATCCCATCCCGCGTCCGCGAGGGCGTTGGCCGCGACCAGCCCGTTGGGACCTGAGCCGATGACGATGGCGTCGGCGACGGTCACTGTGGGTCACCCTGACGACGTCTGAAGACAAAACACAACATGGGTGACCTCCACGGGAATCCGTCCACGGCCGTCGATGCCGGCGCCTGTGGTCGGGCGCCTGTGGTGGGTGCAGTACCTGCTTCGTTACCCGCGCCACCTCGGGCGAAACGGCTGGCCACATGACGTCGCGTCCGCTGTTGGCCGCTCACCCATCCGCTGGGGCCGCCGTCACGATCACGTTGTCGGCGTAGTGGTGTGTCACCTGGTCGAAGGCACCTCCGCAGGTGACGAGCACGAGCCGCGGGGCGCCCTCGCGAGTGAACAAGGACGCCGGAAGGTCGGACTTCGCCAGCTGCTGACGGGACGAGACCCGGTATGCGTGAGGTGCTCCGGCGCTGTCGGTGACCGTGAGCCGCGCCCCGGACGGAATGTCGAGCAGCGCTGCGAACGCGCCCAGCCCTCCGGTCAGCGAGTCGAGGTGCCCCACGAGGACCGTCGTGCCGCTGGCGTCACCCGGCGCCGAACCTCCGATCCACCACCCGGCCTGCTTGGGGTCGTCGGGCAGCTCCATGCCGGTCGAGCCGGCGGTGCCGACTGGCCGGATCGGGACCGACGCCGCGCCGGGCAGCTGGATAGCGACCGGCGTCGCGCCGACCGACGGCATGAACGCCGGGTTGATCGGCCCTGACGCCTCCGGTCCGGGCGCCACGGGTGCGACAACCGCCGGTCCAGAGTGGTGAGCCGCAGGCTGCGCCATCGGTACCGCGTCGGCGGCGGTCCCGAAGCCCACCGCCCAGAGAGCCGTCGCTCCGGCGAGGCAGACGACCCCAAGCCCGGCGACGGCCCAACCCAGCGGGTCGCGCCGAGCCGCCGACGCCGATCTCACCGAAGCCGCCCGCTCCGATCTCACCCGAGCCGCCGGCCCTGCTCTCACCCGAGCGGCCCGTGCCGATCTCACGCGAGCTGCCGGCGCCTCTTCAGGAGCAGGAGGCCAGTAGCGAGCAGCAGTGCGCCGACCGCGGTTAGCGCGAGCAGAACCGGGGCCGGCTGCGTCGCTGCCTGTCCGCCGGTCCCGGCCTGGACTCCCGACGGGGCCTGCGGCAGCGCGAGGAGCGCGTTGAGGTGCTGCTGCACGACCGGCGACGCCGCCTTGGCCAGGCCCACAACGGTCGGGTCCGACCCGCTGCTGATCTCCTTCTGCGTGGCGGCCAATGTGTCACGGTGACCGGCGATCTGGCTGGACACCCAGGCGGAGTCGAAGGCGGCGCCGGACTTCGCGCCGACGCTGGCCAGCGTCGCCTGCTGGGCCGGGCTCGGAGCGTCCGGAAGGGACACACCAAGGTTCTTCGCTGCGGCGGTCAGGTCGGCGTCCAGGGCGGTGTGCATCTGAATGAACATCGCGCCGAGGTCTTTGACCGCCTGGCTCGAGGCCTTGTCCTGGGCGGCCTTCCCCGCGGCGATCTCGGTCAGGTTGCTCTGGTGGGCGGCGACCATCCACGTCTTGTCCTGGGAGCTGGGGGCGGCGGAGGCCCCTCCCACCCCCATCGCCATCAAGACGAGCCCGGCGACGGCGATCGCCAGTGCGCGGACGACGGTTGCTGGTCGTGACATAAGACCCTCCGAGTTCAGGAAAAGGATTGGCGCAAACTGCAGCGACGTCCGCCGCAGGGCCCGAACTACCCGTCCTTCGCCACGTCAATCACGCGGCGACGACTTTTCTCGACCGACCACCTGGTGCTCAGCTCGTGTCCACATCCCCTGCTGACGGGAATGGGGGCGCTGGCGTCCCGCACGATCTACGACATCGCCGAAAGCCGTTGCCTATCAGGGGCGCCCGTCCCCCGGGAGCCGGAGCGCGCAGCGCGGGCCGGTGCCACCCAGCGGTCCCGAACCGCAATCCTCTTCCGGCTCAGAGGCTGCGACTCGGGGCACGCGGCATGGGCGCAAGACCGCGACCAGCAGCCGGCGCGGGCACCGCTGTGAGCCAGGTCACCGATGGAGCGAGAAGCGGTTCTCGCGGTTCGCACGTTTCGGACGCCACCTCTGGGGCATTTGCCCTGCGCCAAGTCTCCCGATCGAGAGTGACATGCCGAACCTCACCACCCCGGTCCCCGACCCCGAGGACGCGCCACACGAGGCGTTCGCGGCGGCGTTGACGGAGCTCGTGGACCACCCACAGTTTCCCTGCGTGGGCGCGAAGGCGGCGTTCCACCAGCGGAACGCGACGGTCCGGCTCTACGACACCCTCGGCACCCGGTCGGCCGCGGCCGACCTGAGCGACGATCTAGCCCACTTCGTGGCCGCGGTCCGGCCCGACCAGCGGTTCGTGTCCTTCGTCGCGATGTTCCGTGGACCTGACATCGCCGACGAGCGGCACTTCGAGCGGCTGCTGTGGCGGCAGCTTTCCTTACTCGCTGAAGGGGATTCGGAACCGTGGAGCGACGAGGTCTCGGCTAATCCGCGGCACGACCACTTCGGGTTCAGCTTCGCCGGATCGGCTCTGTTCGTGGTTGGCCTGCACCCGCGCGCCTCGCGGGACGCGCGGCGCGCCGGGTCACCCATGCTGGTCTTCAACCCGCACCTGCAGTTCGAGCGCCTTCGCGACGAGGACCGCTACACGCGGATGCGGGACGTCATCCGCCGCCGCGACCAACGGCTGCAGGGCACCATCAACCCCATGGTGGGCGACTTCGGCAGGGCATCGGAGGCCCGGCAATACTCCGGGCGCCGCGTCGAACCAGACTGGCAACCGCCGGAGCTCATCGGCGACGCCTCGTGAACCGGCTGGCCCCGCAGACCGGCACCGGGTTCTCCTTGTGGGGCGGCCAGACGCTCACCGTCGTGGACCCGACCGGCGGCCAGGTCAGCGACCTGTTCGCGTTCGCGGCCGACGACCACGACGAGTGGCTCTCGAGTGGGCGCAGCATCGACTACGCGAACCGGATCTACCTGAGCACCGGTGATCGCTTGTACAGCAACCGCAGCCGGCCGATGCTGACGATCGTCGAGGACCGCTGTGGCCGTCACGACTTCCTCCTGACCCCGTGCAGCCAGGAGACCTTCGACCTGCTTTACCCGGAGCTCGCCGGCGCCACCCACCCCAGCTGCTTCGACAACCTGGTCCGTGGACTGGCGCCCTTCGACGTGGACCCCGACCGGATCGGCACGACCTTCAACATCTTCATGAACGTCTGGACCGATCCCGACGGCGAGCTGCACATCGACCGGCCCAGAACCAGTCCGGGCGACGCCATCGTCTTCCGCGCCGAGATGGACCTTCACGTGGGATTGACCGCGTGCTCGGCGGAGAAGTCCAACGACGGCCTGTGCAAACCGGTGGACTATCAGATCTCGGACGGTGAAGCCCCGTCATAGCCACCCACGTCAGGAGGCGGGCTGGAACACCACGCGTACGCAGCCGTCCTCCTTGTTCTTGAACATCTCGTAGCCGCGCGGGCCCTCGTCCAGCGACATCGGGTGGGTGGCGAGGTGCTCCGTGCTGAGCTCACCCGCCGCGATGTGATCGAGGATCCGAGGGATGTATCGCTGCCCGTGCATCTGGGCGCCCCGGACGGTGAGGCTCTTGTTCATCATTGAACCCAACGGGAACTTGTCGACCAGCAGGCCGAACACGCCGAGAACGAAGACACTGCCCCCTTTGCGGCACGCGTAGATCGCCTCCCGCAGCGCGGTAGGCCGATCGGTCTGCAGCCGCAGCTGCTGCTTGATCTGGTCGTACCAGTACTGCGGGCCGGTCCCGTGCGCCTCCATCCCGACCGCCTCGATGCAGACGTCCGGTCCGCGCCCGCCGGTGCGCTCCTTGAGCTCGGCAACAACGTTGGTCGACGTGTAGTCGAGAGTGTCCGCGCCGATGAACCGGCGCGCCTGCTGCAGTCGTTCGGGCAGCCGGTCGATGACCACCACCTGTCCCGCACCGAGGAGCATCGCGGCGCGCGCCGCCATCTGGCCGACCGCACCGGCCCCCCAGACGGCGACGGTGTCGTCCGGTGCGATCTGGGCCAGATCGGCCCCTGTCCATCCGGTCGAGGCGGCATCGGATGCAAACACTGCAGCAAGGTCCGAGACGCCGTCAGGCACCGGGAAGGCGCCGACGTCGGCGAACGGCACCCGAATGAACTCGGCGTGGCTTCCGGCGAAACCGCCCAGCGCGTGGCTGTAGGCGAAGCAGCCGCCGACCGACGATCCCCACATCGCCTCGGTGATCGCGGGGTTCGGGTTTCCGTTGTCGCACAACGAGTACAGCTCGTGCTGGCAGTACCAGCACTGGCCGCACGAGATGAACGACGACACGACGACGCGGTCGCCGACCCGGTGCTTCTCAACCGCCTTGCCGACCTCGACGACCTCACCCACGAACTCGTGGCCGAGGACGTCGCCGCGTTGCATCGCGGGGATGTAGCCACCCAGCAGGTGCAGGTCGGAGCCGCAGGTCGTGCTGGCCCGGACCCGCAGGATGACGTCGCGGTCGTTGAGGATGCGGGGGTCGTCGACCTCCTCCACGGCAGTCTTGTTGACCCCCGTCCAGCACAACGCCTTCACGACAGACCCTCCCCGCCAGCGCGCTTGGCCACCGTTTCGACGAGCTTGCCGCCCGGGGTGTGTCCGCGGTCGCCGTGCGGGATGGGCTCGAGACGCAGCACCTCCCCGACCTCGAGAAGCTGCTTGTCCTCACGCAGGGCGGCTCGCACCGCCTGCCGGGGATCCGTGCCGCCGAGCCGTTCCAGCACGGATGCTGCGGATCGTGGTTCGGAGCGGCGCAGCCGAGCCCGCAACTCGGTACCCCGTGCCTGGGGAGCCGGCCGGACCTCGACCTCCACAAGGTCACCCAAGGCTCGCAGCGCTGGAGGAACTGTGCCGTCCGGCATGACCTCGTCCGGCGATCGGTTGACCGTCACTGCGTGCCAACGGTTCGCCGTCTCCGAATCCGCTCGGTCGTCACTCCGCTGGTGGCGAAGCCGCCGGACGACCAGGAAGCCGGCTCCGGCGACCAGACCTCCTAGTGCGCCGAGGCGCCATCCCCGGCCACCGTCCTGGCTCGGGCCGGATGCCGGCACGGAGTTCTGCTCTTGCACGCTCATCGAGCGGCCCCTTCCTCAGCTGGCGTGGGCTTGTGACATACCCCCCTCCTGCGTAGTTATGCGAGTGGCCTCCCCCACACGACTGGCAGCGCATCCGTCCGGTGTGCTTCGCTGCTATGCCGTGTCGCGGTTGCCGGTTGAGGTCGTCATCCCGTTGCGCTGGAACACTTCTCGACCCGGCTACGAGGAGGAGGTCACCGAGCTCACCGCTTACTTGCGTGATCTCAGTCGGCTCTGCGACGTGACGGTGGTCGACGGGTCCGAGGACGAGGTCCGTGGACGGCACGCCGAGCAGTGGTCCCCCCACGTGCGTCTTCTCGAACCGGAGGGCACCGGCACTAACGGCAAGGTCGTCGGTTCCATGACCGGGATCCGCCACGCTCGGCACGACCTCGTGGTCCTGGCCGACGACGACGTCCGTCACGACGCCGCCAGCTTGTCCGAGCTTCTCGATCTCCTCGCGAGAGCGGACCTGGTGCGGCCGCAGAACGTCTACGACCGCTGGCCGTGGCCGGCCCGCTGGGACTTCGCCCGCTGCCTGGTCAACCGGGCGTTCGGCGCCGACTGGCCCGGCACATTCGCCTTGCGCCGCAACGCCATTGTGGCTATGGGCGGATGGAGCGCTGAAGTGCTCTTCGAGAACCTGCAGCTGGTTCGAACCGCACGGGCCTTGGGGCTCCGCGTCGTGACCGCGCCACAGCTGTTCGTCCTGCGAACTCCACCGACCGCTGACCACTTCTGGTCACAGAGAGTGCGCCAGGCGTACGACGACTTCGCCCAACCCCCGCGTCTCGTCGCGGAACTGGCACTGCTGCCGGTCCTCCTGGCGATCGCCGCCCGGCGGCCGCGGCTGCTCCTGGTACCAGTGGCGGCGGTGGTGGCGCTCGGCGAGGTCGGCCGACGGCGGTTCGGGATGGTTCCCGCGCCACGCACCAGCGCACTGTGGTGTCCTGTCTGGCTCCTGGAACGGGCGGTATGCGTGTGGGTCGCCTTCGGTTCGTGGTGCCGCGGCGGCGTCCGCTACCACGGCCGGCGAGTCCGGCACGCCGGACTGCCCGTCTCCAGGCGGAGCGCTTAGCCGACCGACGACCGGGTAAGAGATGGGCTCGTTTAGATCTCTATCGATGGAGCGCTCATGAGCTACAACGCCAATCCCGGCGACGACCTCAGTGCCGGTCGATCGCGGACGACCATGCAGAAGATCGCCTTCGCCATGGGCGCGGTTTTCCTTCTCGTCGGGATCCTCGGGTTCATCCCGGGCATCACCACGCAGTACGACACCATCGGCGCCGCCGGTCCCGACTCGATGGCCATGCTGCTCGGGGTCTTCGAGGTGTCAGTCCTGCACAACATCGTTCACCTGCTCTTCGGCGTGGTCGGCTTGGCCGCTGCGCGCACGTACCCGGCTTCGCGGGCATACCTTCTGTTCGGCGGCCTGATCTACTTGGTGCTGTGGTTGTACGGCTTGGTCATCGACCGCGAGAGCAGTGCCAACTTCGTTCCGGTCAACAGCGCGGACAACTGGCTGCACTTCGCGCTGGCCGTCGTCATGGTTGGCGCCGCGCTCGCCCTCAGCCGTCGCGCCCCGGTGGGCGACCGGCAGTCGGCCGTCTGAGGCGCCCACCGGCCGGTTTCTGACCACCCGCCCTGACGGCGGGACGGAGGACGTATGCGGATCGTCATCACGGGCGCCACGGGGAACGTCGGTTCCGCTCTGGTCCGCCGGCTCGTCGCCGAGGGCGGCCACGAGCTGGTGGGTATTGCGCGACGCGTGCCAGGGGCCGGTGCGCCGGCTTCGGACATCACGTGGGTGTCCCTCGACCTCAGCGACGACTGGTGCGGCCGATCGCTCGAGCGCGCGGTCGAGGGTGCCGACGCTGTGGTGCACCTGGCCTGGGCGTTCCAGCCCTCGCACGACCTGCGCTACCTCGAAGCACTCGGGGTGGGTGGCACCCGGCGGGTGCTGCACGCGGTGTCGACGACCGGGGTGCCTCATGTGGTGCACATGTCGTCGATCGGGGCGTACTCGCCCAAGCGAACTGACATCCCGGTCGACGAGTCCTGGCCGACGGACGGCGTGCGCTCCTCCCGCTACAGCGTTCACAAGGCGGCCGCCGAGCGGCTGCTGGACGCCTACGAGCACCGCGACGGCGCTCTGGTCACCCGTATGCGTCCTGGCATCGTGGGCCAGCGCTCGGCCGGCAGTGCGCTGTTGCGGTACGGACTGCCTGCCGTGGTCCCCAGCCGCGTGCTCGACCACGTCTGGGTGCTCCCTCTGGACAAGAGGCTCGTCGTCCCGATCGTCCACGCTGACGACGTGGCCGACGCCATCGCCCTCGAGCTGCACCGGAAGGTGGGCGGGGCGTTCAACCTGGCGGCCGAGCCTCCGATCACCGCCCAGGACATCGCCGATGCGTTGGGTGCGCGACTTGTCGACGTGCCGGCGGCAGTCGTCAGGCTGGCGATGTCGGCCGCGTGGCACGCCCATCTCCAGCAGGTCGACACCGGCTGGCTCGATCTGGCCTACACCGTGCCGTTGCTCGACACCTCACGAGCTCAGCGGGAGCTGGGCTGGACTCCCACGGTCGACGCGCTCGACGTCCTCCGCGAGGTGGTCTCCGGTATGCGACGGGGCGACGCCGACGGTACCCCCGTGCTGCGCCCACGGTCGGTCGGTGGAGCCTTGCGCGACGCCGCGTCCTCCGGAGGGGTGGGCATACGGAACCGTCCCTAGGCGCCCGGTGAGCACACCGACCGGGGCGCCGACCAGCCAAGGCCTGCCCCTGCTCCGCGCCGCGCACATCGGGCCGGCGGTCGCGGTGACTGTGGTCGTCGCCCTTCTGGCTGTCGGCGAGGGTCTCCCTGTGGTCCGAGCGGTTGTGGTGACCGCGGCGGTGTTCGCGGGACAGCTCACCATCGGCTGGGGCAACGACCTGCTCGATGTGAGGCGGGACCGTGATGCGGGTCGGCGCGACAAGCCGCTCGCCACGGGCGAGCTGAGATCGTCAGTCGTCCGGACCTCCCTCGTGCTCGCCGCGATCGCCTGCGTCGTCCTGTCCTTGCTCGTGGGCTGGCGCAGCGCGCTCGTGCACCTCGGGATCGGCGTCTCGTCCGGTCATCTGTACAACGCGGCGCTCAAGAGTTCGGGATGGTCCTGGCTGCCGTATGCGATGGCCTTCGGAACGCTGCCGGCGGTGGTCACGCTGGCGGACGTCCCACCCAGGTGGCCCCCGGGTTGGATGCTCGGCACCGCGGCGGCCATCGGCGTGGCCGCCCATCTCCTCAACGCACTGCCCGACTTGGAGGACGATCTTGCGGCCGGGGTGCGTGGGCTGCCTCATCGCCTCGGCCGGACGGCCAGTCGGGTCCTCGCCACCGGCCTGCTGGTCTGCGGTTCCCTGGCCGCCATCCTCGGATCCGGCGGGATAGCGGTCGTCTGGGGACCGGTCACGTTGGCCGTCGTGCTGGGGCTCGCGGGTCTCGCGCTGCTGGGGCGCGGCCGCGTTCCCTTCGCCGCCGCGATCGGCATCGCCATCGTCGATGTCGTGCTTCTCACCGTGGTGCCCATCCGATGACCTGGGACGTGGTCGTCGTCGGCGCCGGGCCGGCCGGTTCGGCCGCGGCAATCGGGGCGCTGCACGCCGAGCCCTCGCTGCGGGTGGCTTTGCTCGACCGGTCCGACTTTCCTCGTGACAAGGCGTGCGGCGACGGGATCGCCCCGCACGTCGTCGATCTCCTCGCCGCGGCAGGAGTTACCGGAGTCGTCGACGACTGGCAGCCGGTGCCGCGGTTGAGCCTGCGCCGTGGGTCGCTTGGCGTCGAGGCGCCCATGGCCCGAAGCAGCTGGGTGATCCCTCGGACCGTGTTCGACGATCGGCTGGTGACCGCGGCTCGCGAGGCCGGCGCCATGTTCCTCCGGTGCCGAGTCCACGACGTCAACGTCGGCCCCACCATTCGCGTGAACTCCACGCATAGCGGTCGAGTCGTCGTCGGGGCGGACGGCGCTCAGTCGGTGGTCCGCCGCCTCATGGGGGCTCCCACCGGTCCGATGGCCGTTGCTCTGCGCGGATACGCTCCGACGCCGCGATCCAGGGCGGCCCGCCAGGTGATCGTCTTCGACACGAAGCGACAGCCGGCCTACGCCTGGTCGTTCGACCGCGGCGACGGCTGGTCGAACGTCGGTTACGGCGCCCTGCTCGACCAGCGCGAGCGGCCGACCAAAGCGAAGCTCCTCGGCCGGCTCGAGGCGCTGCTGCCCGGCGCCGCGGACGGCGGCGTCTCCTGGCGAGGCCACCACCTGCCACTGTCCGCCGGACGCTGGACGCCGCCGCCTGGGCCGGTGCTGCTGGCGGGCGATGCCGCCCAGCTGGTCAACCCGATGACCGGTGAGGGGATCTACTACGCCGTCGCGACAGGCCTGGCCGCCGGCCGAGCCGCGGCCGCCGCCATCACCTCGGACGACCCGTCGTCCGCAGGATCCCGTTACGCCGCAACGACTACCGAGCTGCTCGGTAGGCATCTACGACATGTGCAGATCGCGGCGGCCCTGTGCCGGCACGGCGCGGTTCTCAGTGCCGGAATGCGCGCTTCCGCCAGGGACCGGCGCGTCTTCGACGACCTCGTCGAGCTCGGCCTGGCCCGGGGCCTCCTGACCACGGCGGTGGTCGGCGGCCTGGTGCACGAGCTGATGAAGGCAGGAATCCGGTACGGCGGCCGTCAGATCCGCCACGACAACGAGGAGCGCGCCGTATGCGAGTTGTGAGCGTCAGCGGGGTGCTTCCCGAACACCGGTACCAGCAGGAGGAGGTCACGGATGCCTTCCTGCAAAAGATGCTGCGCGGGACAGCGGACGCGGAGATGGTCCGCCGTCTGCACGCGAACGCGGGCGTGAAGTCCCGGCATCTGGCCCTGCCACTGGAGCAGTACGGGCAGCTGCGGAGCTTCACCGAGGCCAATGACGCCTTCATTCGGGTCGGTGTCGACCTGGGAGCGCACGCCGTCGTCAAGGCCCTCAAGGCGGTCGGCCTGACTCCACAGGACGTCGACCTCATCGTGTCGGTGACCGTCACCGGGCTTGCCGTCCCGTCGCTCGACGCCCGCGTCTCCGCGCTCATCGGCATGCGCCCCGACGTCGTGCGCGTTCCGATCGTGGGTCTCGGGTGCGTCGCGGGTGCCGCTGGAGTGGCTCGGCTCCACGACTATCTGGTCGGGCACCCCGATGACGTCGCGGTCCTCATGTCGGTCGAGCTGTGCTCCCTGACCCTTCAGCGGGATGACGCGTCGGTCGCGAACCTGGTGGCGAGCGGCCTCTTCGGCGACGGCACGGCTGCTGTGGTCGCGGTCGGTGGGCAGCGCGCCGCCGACTTCGAGGACCGGTCCTCCGCGGCACAACCCGACGTCCTCGCCACGCGCAGCCGGCTCTACCCGGACTCGGAGCGAACCATGGGATGGGATGTCGGCTCCAGCGGATTGAAGGTCGTGCTCGACAGCAGTGTGCCGAAGGTGGTTTCGCGCTATCTCGGTGAGGACGTCCGGGGCTTCCTCGAGGACCACGGGCTGCGTCAGTCTGATGTCGAGTGGTACGTCGCCCACCCTGGCGGCCCGAAGGTCCTCGAGGCGCTGGAGCAGACGCTCGGCCTCGCCCGCGACGCCTTTCAGGTGACGTGGGACTCCCTGGCCAAGATAGGAAATCTGTCGTCCGCCTCAGTTCTCCATGTTCTGGCCGACACCTTGGTACGGCGGCGACCGCGGCCCGGCTCGTATGGCCTCATGCTGGCGATGGGGCCCGGGTTCTGCTCTGAGCTCGTATTGCTGCGGATGCCGGAGGGGCCCCGATGACGTGGTTCATCGTCCTCATTCTCGCGGTCGGCATCGAACGGTTGGCCGAGCTGGTCGTCTCTCGCCGCAACGCCGCCTGGAGCCTCGCCCGCGGCGGCTTTGAGGTTGCCGCCGGTCAGTTCCCGATCATGGTGGTGCTCCATGTGGGGCTGCTGCTGGGATCAGTGCTCGAGGTTCTGCTGCGTCGCCCGGCGTTCGTGCCGGCGCTGGGATTTCCCATGCTGGCGCTGGTTCTCGCCGCGAACGGCCTGCGGTGGTGGTGTATCGCGGTGCTCGGCCATCAGTGGAGTACCCGAGTGATCGTTGTCCCAGGGATGGGCAGGGTGACCCGAGGCCCCTATCGCCTCCTCCGGCATCCGAACTACGTTGCCGTCGTCGTCGAGGGTTTCGCCCTGCCGCTGGTGCACTCGGCATGGATCACCGCCACCCTGTTCACCGTGGCCAACGCGGCCCTGTTGGTCGCTCGGATCCGTGCCGAGGACCAGGCGTTGGAAGCGCTCGAGCCAGACAGTGGGCCCGCCCCCACGGTCGTCCGTCCATGAAGGACGTGCTCGTCGTCGGCGGAGGTCCGTCCGGGCTGGCAACCGCCGTCTATGCGGCTCGCGCCGGGCTCGGCGTCTCCGTCTGGGAAAGGCATGCCGGCGTCCTCGACAAGGCCTGCGGCGAGGGCCTGATGCCCGGGGCCGTCTCGGCCTTGTCGGACATCGGCGTCGACCCGCCCGGTATCGACCTGGCCGGGATCCGGTACGTCAAGGACACGCGGACCGTCGCGGCGGCGTTCCGGTCAGGGGCGGGGCGGGGCGTCCGGCGCACCGCCCTGCATGCCGCCATGCGGACGGCCGTGGCGGCGAGCGGTGTCGACGTCGAGCAGCGTGAAGTAACAGAACTCCGGCTGGAACGGGCTGGAGTCGTGGTCAACGGCGCACGTTTCCGGTACGTCGTCGCCGCCGATGGTTTGCACTCGCCGATCCGGCGCCGCCTCGGCCTGGACGGACCGCCGGCGCGACTACGCCGGTTCGGCTTGCGTCGGCACTTCAGACTGACGCCGTGGACGTCGTTCGTCGAGGTCCACTGGGCACCCGAGGTCGAGGCATACGTGACACCAGTCGGGCTGGGTCTCGTCGGGGTGGCGCTGCTGACCCGTGAGCGCGGATCCTTCGACCGGCACTTCCAGCGGCTACCGTCGCTGCAGGATCGCTTTCGGCATGCGGAACCCGCCGGCCACGTCCTAGGCGCCGGGCCGCTCCTGCAACACGTTCGGGCGCGCGTCGCCGGGCGAGTCCTGCTCGTCGGAGACGCCAGCGGCTACATCGACGCGCTCACCGGCGAGGGGATCGCGCTCGGGGTGGCTCAGGCGCGGGCCGCCGTGGCCGCGATCCTGGCTGACGATCCAGCTCGCTACGAGGGCGATTGGCTACGGGTCACGCGTCGCTACCGGATGTTGACCGCCTCCCTCCTCGTCGGCACACAGCTGCGACCCCTGCGACAGCTGCTCGTACCGACCGCACAAATTCTTCCCCGAGCGTTCGGAACGATCGTCGAGTCGCTAGCCCGACCGGCTTGAAGGGTCGGAGACGTTCCCGCTCGGTCGATCAGTGGGCGGGCGAACGACGAAGGGCCAGGGCGATCCCGGTGGCGGCGACGCCGACGAGCGCAAGCAGCGCCCAGCGCCGACCCTTCCCTCCGCTCGGCGCCTGCACCCCGTCCGAATTCCGAGGGTCGGTCCAGTGACCCACCCGACCGGTCGTCCGCGACACCGCCCGTTGTGCGCGCTGCCAGACGCCCTCTTGTGGGCTGGTGGACGCGTCGCGTCCGAACTTCTTGCTCACCCGCAGCAGGCCGCGCGTGATCGCTGGACGAGTCTGGTCTTCCTCCGGCCTCATCAACCCTCCTTGTGTCCGTACGCCCTTCCCTTACCCCCGTTCGGCCGACGCATACCTTCGGGCCATCGGAGAGAAACCGTCTGAATCGCGTTCCGCGGGGTACTGCGGTGAAACGCACGGGAGATGGAGCAATGGGCAACGTGAATGCCTGGTTGGAACTGATTTTTCGCCGAGGTCACTGGTGATGACGCACGGTCCGCCACCGGACGCCGGCTCACTGACCTTCGTCGGTACCGCGACGACGATCCTGAGACTGGGGTCCTTCGCGGTGCTGACCGATCCGAACTTCCTGCACCGAGGTCAGCGCGCCTACCTCGGCAAGGGACTGTGGTCCCGCCGGCTGACGGAGCCGAGTATGCGGGTCGAGGACGTGCCGACGGTCGATGCGGTGGTCCTCTCCCATCTGCACGGCGACCACTTCGACCGCGTGACGCGGCGCGGGTTGGATCGCCGCTTCCCTCTTCTGACGACACCGGCAGCGGCTGGGCGGCTGCGCTCGTGGGGGTTCAACGCCACGGGATTACCGACCTGGGACACGCGGACCTTCACCCGAGACGACGAGCAGCTGACCGTGCATGCGCTTCCGGGCGTCCACGCTCGCGGCGTGCTGCGCGCACTGCTGCCTCCCGTGATGGGCTCACTTCTCGAGTACGAGGGCCTCGGACAGAGCCGGCGGATCTACATCACCGGGGACACGCTTACCGGCCCACACCTCGACGAGATTGCCCGGCGGTTTGCGCCCGTCGACACCATCGTCGCGCACCTGGGTGGGACGCGAATTCTCTTCAATACCGTGACGATGGATGCCCGGGAGGGCTTGGCGCTGTTGCGTCAGGTCCCGGCCCGGCGCTCGATTGCCGTTCACTACGACGACTACGGGGTCTTTCGTTCTCCCGTGCAGGACTTCGTCGACCTGGTGTCCCGTAGCGGGGTCAGCGCCGAGGTCACTGTCCCGACGCGGGGCGAGACCGTCCGCCTCTGACCTCTACGTCGGCATCGGTCACGAATCCCATTGGCGCTTGGCCGGGACAACGTGGATCGCTCCCAGGAAGACGGTTGCTGTGCGCCGTCCCGCGAGCGCGAGCTGACGCGGGAGGGTGAGGAGTCGGCGCTCCCGACGGTGACGGGGTTGCACCCCCCTGGGGGTGACGGACCGGCACACTATCGAGCAGTGCTCTGTTCCCGCGCAGGTCTTCGCCATGGGCGACGGCCAGGGCGACGGGAAGGTGGGCGACGGCGAACTTCCCGTTCACCACGTCACCGTCGAGTCCTTCTCGATGGACGCGACGCCCGTGACGAACGCAGACTTCGAAAGGTTCGTCGCGGCGACCGGATTCGTGACGGAGGCGGAGAGCTTCGGGTTTTCGGCGGTGTTCCATCTCGCGGTCGCGGCGCCAGCCGAGGCGGTGATGGGGCCGGCTGCGGGCACACCGTGGTGGTTCGGAGTGCGCGGTGCGGACTGGCGGCATGCGGGCGGACCGGAGTCCGGGGTCGATGGTCTGGACGATCATCCAGTCGTGCACGTCAGCTGGAGCGACGCTCAGGCCTACTGCGCCTGGGCGAACCGGGCCCTGCCGACGGAGGCGCAGTGGGAGTGCGCGTCGCGAGGCGGCCGTCCCGGCCAGCGGTACCCGTGGGGCGACCAGCTACAGAACCCGCAGCTCTGCGACATCTGGCAGGGACGGTTCCCCGTCGTGAACACGCTGGACGACGCGTACCTCACCACCGCGCCGGTGCGCACCTTCCAGCCGAACGACTACGGCCTCTGGCAGAGCGTCGGCAACGTCTTGGAGTGGTGCGCCGACTCGTGGAGCCCCTTCTTCTACGCCACGAGTCCAGCCCAGGACCCGACGGGACCGAACCACGGCGCGCAGCGGGTCATGCGCGGTGGGTCCTACCTGTGCCACGACTCGTACTGCAACCGCGACCGCAACGCGGCCCGCTCGTCGAACACGCCCGACTGCTCGATGGGGAACGCCGGCTTCCGGACCGTCGCGCTCCCCTGAGGGCGCCATCTACGCGAGTGATTGAGTGCTCTCGGCTCCCCGCCTCAGACGACTTCGGTCACGGCTTCCATGACGACCGCGCTCAGCTCTTTCGGATAGGTGAACGGGTTGTTGTGCGATCCCGGCAGGACCCGAACGGTGGTGGTGCTGGTACCGGCGCACGCGGCAAGTGACCGGAGCCACCGCTCCGGGGCGAACGTGTCAGCCTCCCCGGCCGTGAGGACGAGCGGCACCCGCAACTGAGGCAAACGACGGTCGGGCGCGTCACGCATAGCCGATTTGACCACGGCGGCGACCCCTGCTGCGTTGCGCAGAAGCGTTGGTGTTTGGACCAGTTCGCCGAGGGACTCCCGGCGGTAAGCCGGGATCACGGCGGCCGCGAGCGGCAGGAGACGTCGATGTTCAGGCTGAAAGGTCGGTCCGGCCATGACCAGCGCCAGCTGTCTGGCCGAGTCCTGCAGCCGGATGGCGGCGGCCAGTGCCGCCTGAGCTCCGGTCGAGTGCCCCACCAGGATGAGCGGACCCGACATCGGGTGTGCGGTCACCCACTCCGCCACGGTCGTCCCCAAGGAGTCGACGTCCGGTGGGCATCCATGCCGCCCGGGAGCGCGGAAGCCCGGCAGGTCGAGGACGACGCAGAAGACCCCGCGTTCCGTCAGATGCTCGACGGTCGGCCGCAGATACTGGGGAAGACCCAACCCGGGGACAAAGACGGCACACGAGCCATCGGGGAGGAACCCGCTATCGGCCACGGGACGTGAGAGGAAGGCATGAACGAGGTGCCGCTCCGTCCGAGTCCAGCTGTCGACTGCCTCGAAGGAGCGCACGGTGCCCATTCTCTCGGACCAACCACCGGACAGCCGACCCCCGGGTCGGCGCGGCGGGTCGGTAACGGAAAGGGGCCAGCGTTAGGCTCCCCAGGATGGCAGAGGCCGCCGCGAGGGGGACGAGATGTGGGTCTCGATAGCCATCATCATCGTCGGCGCGGAGATCTGTGCGATGGCATTGATCCTGGCCCGGCGTTATCGCCAGCAGCGGCCAAACCGGTACCACAAGTCGCCGATCGCCGGTGACATCTTCGGAGTGATCGGGACCGGATTCGCCGTGATCCTCGCCTTTGTCGTCTTCGGCGCCTTCGAGAGCTACACGCGGGCTCGGGACGACACCGGGATCGAGTCGGTGGCCACGCGGCAGATGTACTCCCTGGCCCAGTTCTTCCAGCCGGCCAGTCGGGACCAGCTCCAAGGCGATCTGATCTGCTACGGCCGCTCGGTCATCCACCTCGAGTGGCCGCTCATGGCGACCGGGCAGTCCAGCCCGGTGGTGGACGGCTGGGTCGACCGGCTCGACGGCGACATAGTGGCCACGCCGATCGCCACGAACAAAGAGATCGAGGTCTTCAACACTTGGTATGCCCGGGAGCCCGAGCGCCAGGAAGGACGCCGGGGCCGGCTGGCCGAGGCGACCCCCTACGTCCCGCCGTTCGTCTGGGCGACGGTCGTGCTGCTCTTCGTCGTGGTGGTGGGCTACGAGATCCTCTTCGCGAGGCCCAAGTCCCCACTGATTCCCCAGGTCATCGGGATCAGCGCGGTCGCGGCGACGATGTTGGCCGGCATGGTCATCGTGTACGTCCTCGATGCGCCCTTCGCGGATCGCGGCGCCCAGCTGTCACCATTCCGGATGCAAGCGACGGTGGCCACCATGGAGGCGTCCTACCAAGCGGACTCGGCGACGATTCCGTGCAACGCCGACGGACAGCCAACGCGCTAGCGCCACGACCCTGGCCGTTCGCAACGCCTCAGCAGTGTGGCTTGCTGGTGAAGATCGAGGCTGTAGGGCCTTGCCCCGATGCGAGGTCAGTCGCCAGCCAGTGACCGTTGCGACGGGCCATGACCACAGTCAAGTCGGGTGGGCGAGGCGTCGCAGGGCGCCGGATGAGGACGGTGACGGTGCCGCCGGCGTCGCCGTGCGCGGAGATCGCCGTGGGCGCAGCAATGAGCCCGTTCTGGGTCCCGGTCAGGTAGTCCTCGGCACAACCGCCGGCCCCGAAGTAACCGGCGCTGCGAAGCGCATCCAGGCGCGCCAACACTTCCGGGGACAGGTGGCCCGCGGTCTGGCCCACGGGCACCCAGACGTATCCCGCCGCGGGGTCCTGCGGGTTCCGCGGGACCTTCTGGAAGAGCGCGAGCGCCGACGCAACTGCCTCGCTCACCTCGCCGGTGGACGTTCCGCCCGGGGTCGCTGAGGTCGTTCCGGTGGACGCCGTGGCGTGCGTGGCGACCGACGCCGGCGTAGCGGCCGGCTGCGCTGGAGTGGTTGCGGCGGTGGTGGCCGCTGAAGGCTGGCTCGCCGCCGTGGTTGCGGCGCCTGACCCGCACCCCGCCAGGAGCAGGACCCCCACGGTAAGAGCCAGCTGTTGGGCTGTGCGCGCGGCGTTTCGGTTCGATTTCATGAGGTCCTCCTCCGGACATCTCTCAGACGCGCAGGCGGCCGTTCCGGTTGACACGCCCATCCTTGTGACACGGCGTGGCGGTGATGGCCATCCGGGGAGCGACGGTGGACGGACGTTGCCCGGGGCCAGGGCCGCTGGAATCACGCTGACGGCAAGTGGCCGGTGGTGACCAGTTCCTCCGCGATCAACGCCAGCTTGCGGTTGGTATGGCTGCTGATTCGTCGGAGCACCTGGAAAGCGGCGTCCGCAGTGAGATCGTGCCGTTCCATGAGTATGCCCAGGGCAACGCCGACCGTGCGGTTGCTCTGGAGAGCTGCCCCGAGAGTTTCCGCACGACGGGCCTGCAACTCCGCCTCAATGGCAATCGCGCCGTGTTCCGCCAACAGACTCGCCCGCTCCACTGCGTCGTCGGCGAAGGAGTTCTCCGACTTGCCGTAGAGGGAGAGAACTCCGAGCCGCTCTTCGCGGAGCTGCAGACCGAACGACAACACCGAACGGATCGGCGTGCGTTCGATCATCGCCTGGGCGTAGGCGGGAAAGCGGCCCTCGATCGCCAAGTCTGGGGTGTACACCGTGGACGCCTCGAGGAACGCGGCCCAACCAGGGCTCGTCCCGGCAGCACCCGCAATCTCCGCGACCGTGGCCATCAGGGCCTGATCGGTCGACGCCGCCAACCGTGCGGGATTCGGGCCGATCTCGTCCGTTGCGGCCACCGCGGCCCAGTCACATGGCACGACGACAATGGCGTAGTCGACGATCTCTTGAAGGGTCGGCCCCATTCCCGACGCTTCGGCAAGGGATCGCGCTAATTCCGCGAATACGCCTGCCGGCGCCAGGTTCGATGCGGGGTCCGGCTCCTCACGGCCCGCCGTGTCGTCCATGGCGGCATCCTGGCACCCCCGTGATGCCGAATGGCTTGGGGCGGTCGCCCGAATCCCCCTGGACGCGTGTCGATGCGCTCCATCCTGCTGCCTCCACCCGCAAACTTGCCAAGCAGCCTCTCTGTCGCCGAGGAGGAGCCGAGATGGACTTCGACAGGGTCATTGGATATGTCGGACAGGTGGTCGACGCGGTAGGCGTCATCGCCATAGTCCTGGGCGGTCTTGTGGCCATTGTCATCGCCGCCTCGCGCTATCGGCGCGGAGAGCCGGATGTCTACTCACAGTTCCGCCGACTTCTCGGCCGATCGATCCTTTTGGGGCTTGAACTGCTCGTCGCGGGAGACATCATCCGCACGGTTGCCACCCAGCCCACCCTCGGCAACATCGCCGTGCTGGCGGGCATCGTGCTGATCAGGACGTTCCTGAGCTTCTCGTTGGAGCTGGAGATCACCGGCCGGTGGCCATGGCAGAGCGCTGGCCGTAACGAGGCCCGCGAAACAACCCGGCCCTGAGCGGGGAGTAGTTCCTCAGGATTGAGATCACCGAGTCTGCGGCAGGTCTGAGACGGACGGGTGGGACCAAGGACCCTGACGAGCGCCGAGGTCGGTTGCCAAGCTGACCTCAACGACTCAGGAGGGGTGGGATGACAGCTGGAGCACCGGCATCGCCGGTTGTGGTCGGCGTGGATGGGACCGCGACGACACCGCTCGCCGTCGCGTGGGCTGCGGACTACTGCGGGACCAATGCGACCCCATTGCGGCTTGTCGCCGCATACCGGGAGGACCCGTTTCACGCGGAGCTCCAGGCGACCGGCGCCCCGGAGGACAGCACAGACTCCTACCCCCTCCATGCCGCGAAACGGGACCTGGACGAAGCCGCGGCGTACGGCAGGGCGCTGGAGCCGACCCTTCCTCTCGAGACGGTGGCCATACCCGGTCCGGCCGCCTCAATCCTTCTCGAGGAGGCCCTACGCGCCGCGATGGTCGTCGTCGGGTCGCGGCGGTTGGGACGGATGCACCGGGTCTTCTCCGCGTCCACCGGCGCTGCCACTGCTGAGAGGGCCGACTGCCCCGTGGTGGTCGTGCGGGAGGGGCCCAGCCACACCCTGCCGGGGACCCGCGTCGTCGTCGGCGTCGACGGCCCGGCATGCCGGGGGGCAGCCGAATTCGCCTTCTCGGAGGCGCGACGGACGGGCAGCGGCGTCACGGCCGTTCATGCGTGGCATCTCAACACCGCCGACCTGGGTTCCCTGGTGTCTCCGGATGCCGAGCGCAAGGAGATGCAGGCCAGAGGTCACCAGATCCTTGCCGAGGTTCTCGGCCCGCTGTCCGCCGTCTTCCCCGAGGTCGATGTTCGACGATTCGTCGTCGAAGGGACCGCCGCCGAGCAGCTCGAGAAGATGAGCGTGAACGCCCGACTGCTCGTCGTGGGCAGTCGCAAGCTGAGTCCTCTGTCCGCTCTAGTGCTGGGCTCCGTGTCACGCCGGGTGATCTCCCGCGCCCACTGCCCGGTTGCCGTGCTGGCGTCTGGCTCGCTGCCGTGAGCGCCGCGCGAATCTCGCGACAGGGCCAGGACCTTCGGCCCTGTTGACCCGAGGGCGACGCATACATGCTCGTAGTGAGGCCAAAACGCGACCTCGCCACCCCCGTAGAGGAGTTCGGAAATGTCTGCCACCACCCATCCATCGGAGTACCGGGTTGAGGCTGAAACGCAGGAGTCGATCGTCACCCGCCCTGGAGTTCGTCGGGTCCTCGCGGTCGCGCGAATCGTCATCGGCTTCACGTTCTTGTGGGCGTTCGTCGACAAGCTCTTCGGTCTTGGCTTCGCCACCCCTTCCTCGCGCGCCTGGATCAACGGCGGCACGCCGGCTCAGGGCTTCATCAAGGGCATCGAGGGCCCGTTCCACGACGTCTTCCAGTTCTTCGCAAACCCGTTCGGCGACTGGCTGTTCATGATCGGCCTGCTCGGCATCGGCGTCGCCATGATTACCGGAGCCGGCCTGCGCATCGCCGCCGTCGCTGGCACCCTGCTCATGGCCTTTATGTTCATGGCCGAATGGCCGGCCGCGACCACCGTCGTGGACGGCAAGGTCGTCAGCGGCTCGACCAATCCCATCGTCGACTCGCACTGGCACGAGGCGCTGCTCCTGATCATCTCCGCCGTCACCCTGGCCGGCGACACCTGGGGCCTAGGCAAGTGGTGGGGCAACTTGGAGTTCGTCAAGAGGCACCGCTGGCTCCGGTGAGCCACGGATAGACCGACTGGGCTCTCCACCGACGGCTGTCGGTGGAGAGCCCAACCTTGTGCGCCGGGCCGAGGCCCAGCGGGCAGAACGTCCGAGCGGCCCCTATCCTGACGCGATGGAAGTCCAGGGCGGCGCCCAGGGGCCGGCGTCACCCGAGGAGTGGCAGCGAACCAGCCAGGTGCTGATCGCGGAGTACTCCGTGCTGATGACCGCCATGACCGCGGCCTGGAGTGCGTCACTCACCCGAACCAGCCTCTTCCTCGGCGTACTCTCCGCCGCCGGAGTTGCCTTCGGGTTCGCGGCTCCGGGTTCGCTGGATCAAACCTCGTTTCTCGGCATCGCCCTGGCCGTTCTTCTCCTCGTGCTGTTCCTCGGCGTAGCGACCTTCGTCAGGCTCGTTCAGGTCCAGCGGGAGTCGATGGTGTATCTGGTCGGCATGAACCGGATCCGGTACTTCTTCCAGCAAGCCGTTCCGTGGAGCCGGCCGTACTTCGTGCTGCCGACTCATGACGACATGCGCGCGATGTACCGCAGCATCGGCTCGGGGATGCCCGTTCGCCCGCCGCGGATCCAGTTGCTGCACCTGACCGTGCAGACTCAGGGCATCGTCGGCGTGGTCACCTCCGTGGTCGCCGCCGGCTGTGCAGCCATTGCCGCCTCTCCCCTAGGCGTGGTGGCCCCCTGGGTAGCGGCCGTGGTGGCGTTCGGGATCACGAGTATTGCCCTCTTCGGCTACTGGCGGCGCTCGTTGCTGGAGTTCGACCAGGCCTTGCAGCCCCTGAACCCGACTCCACCAGAGGGCGTCGACATCGCGTACTAGGACGGCGCGCCGGCCTGCCGCCCTGACGTCCGCACTTTGCAACG
>JBKPQA010000007.1:0-8178 GCA_046733835.1 Actinomycetota bacterium | reverse complement strand
ACGAGGACGACCGAGCTGCCGGCGTGTCGCCGCGCCGCCAGGACGTTGACGAGCGCCAACAGCCTCGCCGCGTCGAGCCCGCCGTCGGGTGCGGTCAGGGACGAGGAGCCCACCTTGACGACGAGCCGGTCGGCGGACGCGATGGCAGCCCTCGTCGACACGGGCAGCGAGTCTATTGAGCCGTTGTGGGGCCCAGGCCCGGCCCGGCCGCCGGCGCTACGCTCCGAGTTCTGCGCGGCCGGCGTTTCGACGGGAGGGGTGACGCCATGGCGCTGCTCATGCTGGTCGCGACAGCGTGGGCCGTCACCCAGCTGACCGTCCTCGCCTCCTGGTCCCGGTCCGTGCGGTTCTCCACGCTCCTCCTCGTCGTCGGCTTCGGGGCCTACGCCTGCGGAGTCGCTGCCGTGGTCGTGCAGTGGTGCTGGACGCGGCTGTTCTCCGCGCTGACGCATACCTCGCTGGTCACGCTAGTCGACACCGCCTCCTACACCGTCGACCCCGTGATCGAAGAGGTCCTCAAGGTTCTGCCGCTCGTCCTCGTGGGCGTCCTGCTGCCCCGAGTCCGACGGCAGCTCGGGATCACCGACTACGTGCTGGTCGGGGCGGCCATCGGTGCCGGATTCGGCCTGTTCGAGTCACTGATGCGGTTCGGCACCGTGCGGGCGTCGACGACGTCGGTCGAGGACGGCTACCTCGTCCAGGCGTCGTTGGGCGGAGCTGTCGTCGTACCGCGGGTCGGCACCACGCTGACGTCGTGGCTGCCGGAACCGACCAGCACCGAAGCGATCCTCGGTCCGTCGACCGGCGGCATCTCCCATCTGGCGTGGACCGCGCTTGCGGGCGCCGGGATTGGATGGCTCTGGCGTCGCTCTGGCCCGCAGCGATGGTGGGGTCTCGTCCCGGTGGTCTACGCCTGCGCCGACCACATGCTCTACAACTACGCGGTTCTCAGCGGAACGGTCAGCGGCCCGCTGGGCCCCGTGAACGCCGCCGTGGCCTGGGTGCACCAGCACCTCGGGTTCTTCGTCCTCGCGGGCCTGGTGACGGCCGTCATCCTCGACCGCCTGACGCTGGCCTCCGTCCGGGAGGAGCACCCCGAGCTCCTCCTGACCCGAGAACGCACGGACGGGCTCGAGATCCGTCCGTTGTGGGAGTTCGCGCGAGTAGCGCCACCGTGGACGGCGCTCGTCGCCGGACGGTTCGTCCTCAGCCGGCGGGCGGCCCTGTATGCGTCGGCGCTCGATCCTGCCGAAAGCCGGCTCGTCGATCTCGTCGCCCAGACCTGCGCACAGATGGACCGGGCGAGGGACCCCGTTCGCTGGGCTGAGGCGACCCGGCGCGTGCCTCGCACACCGGGCGCACTTTTGGCGACGGTCGGCCGGCTGTTGCGCGACTGGCGGGTAGTGCTCTGGCTGGTCGTTCTCGTTCCGGCGTTGCTCTACCTGGTGGTCGGCGGGTTTCCCGCCACCCGCAGCTTGCAGGAGATGTTCCGGACCTCGGTGGGGTCGTGGCTGCTGCTCGCCTGCACCGCAGCCGGGATCGTCTTGCTCATCCTCCAGCTGCTCCCGCTCATCCGGAGTCGCCGTGGCTGGCTGACCGTGCCGGCGGGTGAGACGGTTGGTCGTTACTGCATCCGGATCGGCATCGGCGTGGGTGCCCTAGCTGCCGGTGTGGTCCTCCTCCTCGCAGGCGTGACGGTCGGCGGGTCCGGTGAACGGACTCTCGTGACGAACGTCCACGCCCTCGACGCCCTGGGATCGATGCTCGTCGTCCTGGGGTTGGCGCTCTCCTTATGGGGACTGCTGATGTTCCCGCCGGTCGCCTTAGCCGTGACGACCCTCGGCACGCTGGTCCTCGTGCCGACCGTCACCGGAGCGTTCGTCCTCACGACCACGGGCGCGGCGGTATTGGGCGGAGTCGGCGTGTACCTCAACGAGGCCTCGGAGACAGGCGGCTCGTCGGGTCGGTCGGGCTCCGGCTTGAGCGGAGGCCCACCCGCCGAACCGAGCGCGTCTCCCAACTTCCGAGATCCCAGTGCCGCGCCCGGACCGGGATGGGAGTGGAGAGGTTCCGGCCCTCCTGGCTCCGACCGGGGCGCCTGGTACAACCCGGCGACCCGCGAGACCCTCCACCCCGACCTTGACCATCCTGGGCCGATCGGGCCGCACTACGACTGGCGGTCTCCGGACGGCTACTTCTACCGCATCTTCGCCGACGGAAGGATCGTCCCGAGATGAGTCAGTCCCCACACCCCTCGGGCGCGCCACTCGACCCGGCGGCCGCCCGTCCGTGGGTGCAGCAATCGCTCTCCGATGGCGCGCAGCTCTCTCACGCCGTCGCCGCGCACATCGAGCGATTCGTCGTCGCGACCCTGCTGGCGCCGGCCGGCTACAGCGACGGACACCTCGACGATATGGGCCGTGGTATCCCCGGCCCGGAGACGGACGCGGTGGCGCTGGCTTACCTCCGGACCCGGGTCCCCGGTTCAGGGTGCCTTCTCGTCGAGGACGACCTGGCCCGTCCCGGGGACCCCGGTCTTGCCGAACATCAGGGCGCGTACGGCGTCGTCGAGGGCCGAATCCTCCGGTGGGCGGACCTCGACGGTACCGACGAGCAACTGGCGTGGACGTTGCGCGCAGGGTCGTCACGGTTCCCGTTGAACGCGTTTCTCATCCCCGTGTCGGCATCGCAGGCCGGCCTCATCCGAGGCGCGGAGGTCGCGGACGGGCTTGTGGCCCGCATCGCGAGCCAGGTCGTGGCGGTCATCGTGTCGGTGTTCGATGCCGAGGCGTACGTGGCCCTGGCCGAGGACGACGCCCGGCCATAGAGAGATCACCGCTCAGTCGTCGTCGTCCCGAGCGGTCGCCCAATGGCCGGCGCGGCGCTCCGCGTCGAGATCGGCCTGGGTCGCCTGACGGGCGGCATAGCGGTCGCGGGCCGCCTCGCGCTTCTCGCTGCGCGTTGCGCGATCCGCGGACGGCAGCCGCAGGTCGGTGCCCCGCTGTCCGAGCAGCTCGGCTCCGCTGACCAGCGTCGGTTCCCAGTCGAAGACCACCGCGTCGTCGGCCGCCCCGATGAGCACCGTGTCGCCGGCGACAGCGCCGGCCTTGACCAACGCCTCCTCGACTCCGAGCCGCGCCAGCCGGTCGGCGAGGTAACCCACGGCTTCGTCGTTGGTGAAGTCGGTCTGCCGAACCCAGCGGGTGGGCCGCTCCCCCACGACTCGGTATGCGCGTCCGTCCGGCGTCTCTTCGCGGCGCACGACGAACCCGCTGTCGTCAACCGCTTTGGGACGCAGCACGATTCGCGGCGGGACGATCTCGGCGACCTGCTCGCGCGCCGCGCTCACCAGGCGACCCAGCGCATACGAGAGCTCGGTCAACCCGAGATGCGAGACGGCCGAGACGATGTGGACTTCGTACCCGCGCCCCTCTAGGTCGGGCCTGACCATCTCGGCGAGCTCCCGCCCCTCCGGGATGTCGGCCTTGTTGAGGACGACGACGCGGGTGCGTTCGGACAGTGGGCGGCCCCCGAGGTCGGCGTCGGGGACGTAGGCGGCGAGCTCCGCTTCGATAACCTCGAGGTCGGTGAGAGGGTCGCGTCCCGGCTCGAGAGTGGCGCAGTCGATGACGTGGGCGAGCACGGAGCACCGCTCCACGTGACGGAGGAACTCGAGCCCCAGCCCGCGGCCGAGGTGCGCGCCGGGGATGAGGCCCGGGACGTCGGCGATGGTGAACCGGGTGTCACCGGCCGTCACGACGCCAAGGTTGGGCACCAGCGTCGTGAACGGGTAGTCGGCGATCTTCGGCCGGGCCGCGGAGAGGACCGACACCAAGGAGGACTTGCCCGCGGAGGGAAAGCCGATCAGAGCGACGTCGGCGAGTGACTTCAGCTCGAGGACGACGTCGAACGCCTCACCAGGCTCACCGAGCAGCGCGAACCCTGGCGCCTTGCGGCGCGGCGACGCGAGCGCCTTGTTGCCGAGTCCGCCCCGGCCGCCACGGGCGATGGCGTGCTCCTGCCCGGGGGCAACGAGGTCGACGACCACGTCTCCGGACGCGTCCTTGACGACCGTCCCGGCGGGGACCGGGAGGACGAGGTCCTCGCCGTCAGCGCCGTTGCGCTCGTCGCCAGCACCGGGCTTGCCGTTGCCGGCGGTCTGGTGCGGGTGATGGTGGTAGTCCAGCAGCGTTGTCGCCTGCGGGTCGACCCGGACGATCACCGAGCCGCCGCGGCCGCCGTTTCCACCGTCCGGTCCACCGAGCGGCTTGAACTTCTCGCGTCGCACCGACGCGACCCCGTTACCTCCATGTCCCGCGGCGACGTGGAGCACGACGCGGTCGACGAAGCTGGCGGCGGGCATACGGACAATTCTTCTTGGACCTTCAAAGACCTCGAAGGGCGGACCGGAGGTCCGCCCTTCCAGGAAAGCTGTTTCGGATCAGCCGTCGGCCTGCTCGATGCCGACAACGCGGCGGCCTCGCTTGGTGCCGAACTTCACCGCACCGGCCACGAGGGCGAACAGGGTGTCGTCGCTACCGCGGCCGACCCCGTCGCCGGGGTGGAAGTGGGTGCCGCGCTGGCGGACGAGGATCTCGCCGGCGTTGACCTGCTGGCCGCCGAACCGCTTGACGCCGAGTCGCTGCGCGTTGGAGTCACGCCCGTTGCGGGACGAGGAGGCGCCCTTCTTGTGTGCCATGTCTAACCCGTCTTCTCTCAGACGCTCTGATCGTTGCTGATGGTGGTGACCTTGACCTGCGTCAGCGGCTGACGATGCCCCTGGCGCTTGCGGTACCGGGTCTTGTTCTTGAACTTCAGAATGGTGATCTTCGGGCCCTTGGCCGGCTTGACGACCTCGGCGGTGACCTTGACCTTGGCGAGCTTCGCCGCGTCGCTGGTGACCGTGCCGCCGTCCACGACGAGAAGCGGCGTC
The DNA here is from genome assembly GCA_046733835.1 of Actinomycetota bacterium. Taxonomy (GTDB): domain Bacteria; phylum Actinomycetota; class Actinomycetes; order Actinomycetales; family Dermatophilaceae; genus Lapillicoccus. Next base: position 3,245 of record JBKPQA010000007.1, on the reverse strand, counting down.
AGGTCGACGGTGTCGCCGGGCTCACCGGCCATCTTGTCGACGAGCAGGACATCGCCCACCGACACCTTCTCCTGGCGTCCGCCAGCGCGAACAATCGCGTACACAGCTCACTCGCTCTCATCGTTATTGCGTCACGCAGAACGGTGCGCACTCGTGAACTGTTCCGTCGCATCTGCGGCCGGCAGAGCATCGGATCGGTGGGCGCACCAACGCACGATCGTACCGGTTGGCCGACCGCCCGCCCAAATCACCGGTGCTCGTCGACCGGGGCCTCCTGAGCATCGTCGGGGCTGCTCGGACGGGTCGGTGGCGGTCCCGCCGGCGCCACGACGCGTCCCCGGTGCCGGCGGGGTGCGGGGGTAGGTACCACGACGGGCGCGTATGCGACGTCCTCCTCACCCTCGGCCTCGACGCCGCCCGTGACAGCGCGATGACCCGACGGCTCTTCGGCAGGGTCGACAGGGGTCGGTTCGAGGCGGGCCGGCGCCACGGGCGTCGCGTCGACGGCAGTCGGTCGGATCGGGGCGACGTCTAGGGTGGCGGCGGCCTCGAGCGGGGCGGCGTCGAGGGGGGCGGCGTTAAGGGCGGCGACGTCGACAGAAGCCGGCTCGGAGCCGTCGGACTCGATTTCCGGATGTGGGATCGTCGCCGGCGGCTCGGCAGCCGCTTCCAGCTCTACCGGCTCCTCGACGGCTTTCGGCTCGGGCTCCGTCGAGCCGACCTCGTCCACGGCGGGCTCGTCCGTCGTGTGCTCGTCGGCAACCGAGGGTGCGCCGGAGAACTCCTCGAGGTCCTGCTCCTGAACCACGTCGGTCGGGAGGTCCTGGGCCGGCTCACCGAACGGCGTGTCACCGTCACCGCTCACGACCTCCGACGCATACGAACTGGACTTGAGCGCGGCAGCATGGGCGGCGGCCGCGATCTGGGCCGGAGTCGGCCCGCCCGGCCGCTGTGGCGGCTCCAAGACCCGCGTGCGTCCCTGGGTGCGGCCATTGCGGCCCGTCCCCCACTCGTCCCCGTGGTCGTGCCCGTTCCCACTCTTGTCGACGGGGTCGCTGTGGACGATGATCCCGCGGCCGCCGCATACCTCGCAGGTCTCCGAGAACACCTCGATGAGTCCCGACCCGACCCGCTTCCGGGTCATCTGAACCAGCCCGAGCGAGGTCACCTCGGCGACCTGGTGCTTCGTCCGGTCCCGCCCGAGGCACTCGAGCAACCGCCGGACCACCAGGTCGCGGTTCGACTCGAGCACCATGTCGATGAAGTCGATGACGATGATCCCGCCGACGTCTCTCAACCGGAGTTGCCGGACGATCTCCTCGGCGGCCTCGAGGTTGTTTTTGGTGACCGTCTCCTCGAGGTTGCCTCCCGACCCGATGAACTTGCCGGTGTTGACGTCGACGACCGTCATGGCCTCGGTGCGGTCGATGACCAGGGAGCCGCCCGACGGCAGCCACACCTTGCGGTCCATCGCCTTGGCGATCTGCTCGTCCACCCGGTAGTGGGTGAAGAGGTCCTCCTCGCTGGTCCACTTGGTCACGCGCTCGGCGAGATCGGGGGCCACGGTCGATACGTACTCCGACACCTCCTGCCACGCTCGATCGCCCGCGACGACGAGCGAGGTGAAGTCCTCGTTGAAGATGTCGCGGATGACGCGCACGGTGAGGTCGGGCTCACCGTGGAGCAGCAGGGGCGCCCCGCCGGTCTTGTTCTTCTTCTTGCCGGAGCCGCTCGCCGCCTCCGCCTTGGCCGTGATGTCGGCCCACGTCGACCGCAGCCGTTCGACGTCGGCGCGCAGCTCCTCCTCCGAGGCTCCCTCGGCGGCGGTGCGGACGATGACGCCGGCCGTGTCCGGGACGACCTCCTTGAGGATCTTCTTCAGACGTGACCGTTCCGTGTCGGGCAGCTTGCGCGAGATTCCGGTCATCGCGCTGTTGGGCACGTAGACCAGGTACCGACCGGGCAACGAGATCTGCGACGTCAGCCGCGCGCCCTTCTGGCCCATCGGGTCCTTGGTGACCTGGACGAGCACGCTCTCGCCGGAGGTCAAAGCATTCTCAATGCGCTTGGGCTGGGTCGCCTCCATACCCGCGGCGTCCCAGTTGACCTCCCCCGCGTAGAGGACGGCGTTGCGTCCCTTGCCGATGTCGACGAAGGCCGCCTCCATCGAGGGCAGCACGTTCTGGACCCGGCCCAGGTAGATGTTGCCCGCCATCGAGACCGTCGTCTCACGTGAGATGTAGTGCTCCACGAGCACGCCGTCCTCGAGGACACCGATCTGGGTCCGGTCGCCGACATGCCGCACGACCATGACCCGCTCGACACTTTCGCGCCGCGCGAGGAACTCCGCCTCGGTGATGATCGTCCGCCGTCGGCCCGCCTCGCGGCCCTCGCGACGGCGCTGCTTCTTGGCCTCCAGGCGGGTCGAGCCCTTGAGCGCGGTGACCTCGTCGCGACGGGAGTCGCGAACCTTCGTCGTCACGCCCGGCTCGTCGGCCTCCGCGTCGGCGCTGCCGCTGCGGCGACGGCGACGAGTCCGGCGTCGGCTGGTGGAGCTGTCCTCGTCCTCAGGCTCCCCCTCGGTCCCGGCTTCCAGATCCTCGCGGCCCTTGTCGGCCTCCGCGGTCGTCTCCTCGGAGCCCTCCGTATCGTCGCCCGCCTTGGCGGCGGCCGCGGACGAACGGCTGCGCCGACCCTTGCCGCCGCGCCGGCGCCGGCGGCGCGGCGTCTCCGCCGGCTCGGCGGGCTCGCCGGCCTCGCCACTCGGCTCCGATGGTTCTTCCTGGTCCGGCGCTGCTGCGGGCACATCCTCGGCGTCGGCACGATCGGCGGTGTCCGCGGGAGTCGCGGGAGCCGATGGCGGAGCCGATGCCCGCCGGGAGCGGCGGCCGGACACCGCCGGAGCCTGGAACAGCGGTCCGTATGCAGCGGCGGTGTCAGCACCGGGCTCGGCCGGGCCCTCAGCGCCGTCGGTGGTTGCGGTGTCTCGCGCGTCCTCATCGGCCGCCCCGATCTCCCCGACAATCGGTTCCGCCGGTGCCTCGAGCGCGTCGAACCTCAAGGCGTCTTCGTCGACGAGGTGCGCAGCCTTCGAGTCCGGCATCTGCTCCTTGGCCGGCTGGGCCGCGCGCCGACGAGAGCGCTTCGCGGGAGGTAGGTCCGCGGCACGGTCTTCCGTCGCCTCAGATTCCGCACCCTCGGTGGGCGACGCATCGGCCGCCGCGGCGAAGGGTGCCTTCTTGGCA
>JBKPQA010000006.1:0-19587 GCA_046733835.1 Actinomycetota bacterium | reverse complement strand
CATTCTGACCAGGGCGGAGTCCCGCGCGACGAGAAAGTCGCCGGACCGGCTGGCACGATGCCCTTCATGAGCGATGGCGCCGCCACGGCGCATACCGAAGCGCAGCCCGAAGCAGGACCCGGCCGACCCCGCGGCCACCATCTGGAACGGTCGGACTGGGTGGTCATCGGGCTGTCCGCCCTCTTCACCGTCGTCGCCGGTCTGGCGCACTACCTCGGCGGGGAAGCGGTGCTGGCCTTCCTCGCCTCGGCGGCGGCCGTGGCGCTGCTGGCGGCGCTGGTCGGGCGGTCCGTCGAGCAGCTCGGCGACCGCTTCGGCCCAGGCGCCACGGGCGTGTTGCAGTCGGCGCTGGGCAACCTTCCGGAGCTCTTCATCTCGCTCTTCGCGCTCAAGGCCGGCCTGGTCGCGGTCGTGCAAGCAGCTTTGATCGGCTCGATCCTCGCCAACCTGCTCCTCGTCCTCGGCCTGTCCTTTCTCGTCGGCGGTCTCAAGCACGGCACGCAGAACCTCGACAGCGCGAGGGCGCGGAGCATCACGGTGATGCTGCTCGTGTCGGTCGCCGCCATGGTGATGCCCTCGGTGGCCCACCTGATCCACACGCCGGCCGCTGACCATGAAACGACCCTGTCGATCATCGCGTCCGTGGTGCTGCTCCTGCTCTTCATCCTCACCCTCCCGGCGTCGTTGCGGCGGGGTGACAGTCCTGGCCGCCCGGGTGGGTCCGAGGAGTCGGAGCCGCCACGGTGGAACCTGTCCTTTGCCGTGGGGATGCTCGCGGCGAGCGCGGTGGCCGCGGCGTTCGTGTCCGACTGGTTCGTCACCGCCCTGGAGCCGGCCATGGACTCCTTCGGCATCTCCGAGGCGTTCGCTGGCCTCGTCGTGGTTGCCATCGCCGGCAATGCCATCGAGAACGTCGTCGGGGTCCAGCTGGCCGCCAAGAACCGGTCGGAGTATGCGTTCGCCGTGGTCATCAACTCGCCGCTCCAGATCGCGCTGGTCCTGGCTCCGCTGCTGGTCATCCTGTCGTCCGTGCTCGGGTTCACCGCGCTGACCCTGGTGTTTTCGCCGTTGCTGGTCGTGTCCGTCGCGATCGCGGTGCTGTTGAACGCATTCATCACGTTCGACGGCAGGTCCAACTGGATCGAGGGCGCCGGCCTCATCGCTCTCTATGGGCTGATCGCCACCACGTTTTGGTGGGGATAGGGCGACCGGTATGCCGGTCAGGCCGGCCGGAGGAACTCGGCCAGGGCAGCGGTCATCGCCTCGTTGTCCCAACCGTGGTTGGTCCCGTTCACGCTCTCAGCGCGGGCCCTCGGCATGGCCGCCACGAGCGCCTCGGCGGCCGCAGTGAAGAGCGGCAGCGGATCCTCGCCGGCCAGCACCAGCGTGGGTTGCTGGATCCCGCCGAACAGGTCTGCGGGGGGCGCGGACTGCGTCCAGTTCACGGCGGCCAGGTCGTAGCCGAGACTGGGTGCCATGGCGGTCATCGGCCCCCAGTACGGGCTGTTCTTGGCGCCCTCCAGCCACTCGGGCGGCATGTCCTTCATGTAGAGCTCGACGGCGCCGGCGCGGTCGCCAGCGAGGATCAATTCGCGAAGTGCTCGGGACTCGCCACCGTCGTCGACCGGCCCGGCGGTCAGCGGGATCTCGAACAGTGCCAGGCCGGTCACGTCGAGGCCGGTGGCGGCCGCATACAGGCACAGCGAGGCTCCCGAGGACCAGCCGAACAACGAGGCCTGCCCTCCGACAATGCCGAGGACCGCCTCCAGGTCCTCGACCTCGCGGCGCGGGTCCCACTCGGCCAGCGGAGCGGCGTCGTCGCTGTCCCCGCGGGCGCGGCGGTCGTAGGCGACGGTGGTGAAGCCGCGGCCCGCCAGGGACGCGGCCAGCTCGGCCGCTGCACCACGCAGGTTCAACGCCGCCGTGACGAGCAGGACCGCGGGCCCCTCCCCCCAGATGTCGTAGGCGATCGACGTGCCGTCACGCGAGGTGACCGTGCTGGTCATGGGCACTCCTTCGTCGTCGTTGGGGGCCAGGCATGAGACCCCTTCCGGCGCCAGAAGTCATCGGTCGACACGGTCCGGCAACCGGTGCGTCAGGAATCGAGAAGCGCCGAGCCGGAGGGGCACCTAGCGTCTCGGGGTATCGCAATCCGTGTCTAGGGTTCCGAGAACGCGACACCGCCGAGCACGAGCTGCAGAGGAGACAGGATGACCATCGCGATCAGCAAGGCTGCGAGGACGGAACCGCCGTCTGTTGGCCAGCACGCAGCCGACCGCCACGACCTGATCCGGGTGCACGGCGCGCGGGTGAACAACCTCAAGGACGTCAGCGTCGACATCCCGAAGCGACGACTGACCGCCTTCACCGGCATCTCCGGCTCGGGCAAGAGCTCCCTGGTGTTCAGCACCATCGCGGCGGAGTCTCAGCGGCTCATCAACGAGACCTACAGCACGTTCGTCCAGGGTTTCATGCCGACCTTGGCACGTCCTGACGTCGACCTCCTCGACGGGCTCACCACGGCGATCATCGTGGACCAGGAGCGGATGGGCGCCAACCCTCGGTCAACCGTCGGCACGGCCACCGACGCCAATGCCATGTTGCGAATTCTCTTCAGCCGATTGGGAAAGCCGCACATCGGGTCACCCAACGCATACTCGTTCAACACGCCGTCGGTCAGCGCCAGCGGCGCGATCACCGTCGAGCGCGGGAACCGCACCAAGACCGAGAAGGCGACCTTCACGCGACTCGGCGGCATGTGCCCGCGCTGTGAGGGGATGGGCTCGGTCAACGACTTCGACCTGACGGCGCTCTTCGACGAGGAGCTCTCGTTGAACCAGGGAGCTCTGACGATCCCGGGCTACAGCATGGATGGCTGGTACGGCCGGATCTTCCGAGGTTGCGGTTTCTTCGACCCGGACAAGCCGATCCGCAAGTACACCAAGCGCGAGCGGCACGACCTGCTCTACAAGGAGCCGACCAAGGTCAAGATCGAGGGCATCAACCTCACGTACGAGGGGCTCGTCCCGCGGATCCAGAAGTCGATGCTGTCCAAGGACGTCGACGCCCTGCAGCCGCACATCCGCTCCTTCGTCGAGCGGGCGGTGACCTTCCAGACCTGCCCCGAGTGTGAGGGCACCCGGCTGACCAAGGAGGCGAGGTCCTCCCTGATCAAGGGCAAGAGCATCGCCGATGTCTGCGCGATGCAGATCAACGACCTGGCGGAGTGGGTCCATGGGCTCCAGGAGCAGTCGGTGGCGCCGCTGCTGGACTCGCTGGGGGAGACGCTCGACTCGTTCGTGGAGATCGGGCTCGGATACCTGAGCCTGGATCGTCCGTCTGGCACCTTGTCCGGGGGAGAGGCCCAGCGGACCAAGATGATCCGACACCTGGGGTCGGCGCTCACCGACGTGACGTACGTGTTCGACGAGCCGACGGTCGGCCTGCACCCCCATGACATCCAGCGGATGAACGACCTCCTTCTGCGACTGCGCGACAAGGGCAACACCGTGCTCGTCGTAGAGCACAAGCCCGAGGCGATCGAGATCGCCGATCATGTCGTCGACCTCGGTCCAGGCGCCGGCACCGCCGGGGGAGAGGTCGTCTTCGAGGGAACCGTCGAGGAGCTGCGCAGGAGCGACACCATCACCGGCCACCACTTCGACGACCGGGCCCGCCTCAAGGACACGGTCCGGCAGCCGTCCGGGGCGTTGGAGGTCCGTGGTGCCTCGACCCACAACCTGCAGAAGGTCGACGTCGACATCCCGCTCGGCGCGCTGGTCGTTCTCACCGGAGTCGCGGGGTCCGGCAAGAGCTCCTTGATTCAGGGTTCCGTGGCCGGCCGTGAGGGAGTTGTGGTCATCGACCAGGGCGCCATCCGCGGGTCCCGGCGGAGCAACCCGGCGACCTACACCGGTCTGCTCGATCCGATCCGCACCGCGTTCGCCAAGGCGAACGGGGTCAAGCCGGCCCTGTTCAGCGCCAACTCGGAGGGCGCCTGCCCAACCTGCAACGGGGCCGGCGTCATCTTCACCGACCTCGGCGTCATGGCCACCGTGGAGTCGACCTGTGAGGAATGTGGTGGCAAGCGGTTCATGGCCGAGGTCCTCGAGTACACGTTCGGCGGGAAGGACATCAGTCAGGTCCTCGCCATGTCGGTGAATGAGTCCGCTGAACTGTTCGGCTCCGAGGAGACCAAGGTGGCCGCCGCATCCAAGATCCTCACCCGGCTGCAGGACGTGGGCCTGGGCTACGTCACCCTCGGCCAGCCGCTCACCACGCTGTCCGGCGGTGAACGGCAGCGCCTCAAGCTCGCGACGCACATGGCCGAGAAGGGCGACATCTACGTCCTCGACGAGCCGACCTCGGGCCTGCATCTCGCCGACGTGGACCAACTTCTCGGGCTGCTGGACCGGCTGGTCGACGGCGGGAAGTCCGTGGTCGTCATCGAGCACCACCAAGCGGTGATGGCCCACGCGGACTGGATCATCGACCTCGGCCCCGGTGCCGGCCACGACGGCGGACGGATCGTCTTCGAGGGCACGCCGGCCGACCTCGTCGACGGCCGCTCAACGCTTACCGGACAGCATCTGGCGGCGTACGTGGAATGAATCGATAGATACAGACTGTATGTAATTTAAGCCATCTGTATGCATGGGGTCGCTCTTGCAGATCCGCGACGTGCCGGAGGAGACGCGTAGGGCGCTCAAGGCGCGAGCCGCCGCCCGAGGGCAGTCCCTCAACGCCTACCTCCTGGAGCTCGTCGAGGAGGATGTCGCCAGGCCCACCGTCGCCGAGGTGCTCGAGCGGGCGGCCAGCCGCGCCGAACGAGCCACCGTCTCAGCGAGCCAGATCATCGACGTGGCTCGCGCTGAGCGTGACGAACGGGTCTCTGGACGCGCCGTCCGGTGATCGTCGTCGACAGCGCCGCGGTCGTGGACGCGCTCACGGGTGTTGACGGCACCGATGACCTCCGCGCCTCCCTGACAACGGAAGATCTGCCTGCGCCCGCGTTGCTGGACTACGAGGTGGTGTCCGCGCTGCGCGGAATGACGCTCGAGGGACACCTGACGGCAGCCCGGACTCGGGACGCCCTCAAAGACTTCGAGGACCTGCCCCTGCACCGATGGCCATCCAGCGCGCCGCTGCGCCTATGCGCCTTCAGCCTCCGCGACACGTTGACCGCCTACGACGCGGCCTACGTCGCGCTCGCCGAGGCGCTGGACTGCCCCATGGTGACGCGAGACGCCCGACTGGCTCGCGCCGGCGGTCACGACGTCGAGATCCGGTTGTACTGACCGACGCCCGCCTGGCGCCGTCGGTGCGGCTGTCTAGCATCGGACGGTGGCTGGTCGCGTCTTCGGAGTCCATGTCGGTGCCCGGCACGACGACGCCGATCCCCTAGCCGAGGCGGCCGAGTCCCGTGCGGACGCCGTACAGCTGTTCCTGGCGGATCCGCAGGACTGGAAGATGCCCAAGCCGCATCCTCGCGCCGCCGAGATCGCCGCGACGCCCCTGACGGTCTTCGTCCACGCGCCCTACACGATCAACGTCGCGACGACCAACAACCGCATCCGGATTCCGAGCCGCAAGCTGCTGGCTGCGCACGCGGCCATGGCGGCCTCGCTGGGCGCGGCCGCGCTCATCGTCCACGGAGGGCACGTCCTGTCCGAGGGTGACGTGGCCACCGGCGTGGACAACTGGCGCAAGACCTTTGCCCGCCAGGCCGACGAGGGCGGCTTCGGTCTGCCGGTCCTCATCGAGAACACCGCCGGTGGCAACCACGCCATGGCCCGGCACCTCGACGCCATCGCGCGGCTGTGGGACGCGATCGGGGAGTTCCAGCCCGGGTTCGTGCTGGACCTGTGCCATGCCTGGGCCGGCGGGCTCGACCTCGACACCGTCGTCGACGACCTCACCGCCATCACTGGTGGGGTGTCGCTGGTCCACGGCAACAACTCGCGAGACGAGGCGGGCTCCGGACGCGACCGGCATGCGGGCGTGCTGGACGGCACCATTCCCCTGGACGTCATGCTCGACGTCCTGAACGCGTCCGACGCGCCGGTCGTGCTGGAGACACCGGGTGCGGCGACCGAGCGGCGAGCGGAGATCGACCTGTTGCGGGAGCGCCTCAGCTGAGGCTGACCCGGACCGCATTCAGTCGAGGCAGAACTCGTTGCCTTCGGGGTCCTGCATGACGATGCAGACCTCGTCGATGCCGTCGGCCTCCATCCGCCGCACGCGGCGCGCGCCCAAGGCCACCAGCCGGGCACACTCCGCCTCGAGCGCGTCGGCTCGTCCCCCAGACGGCACGCCGACGGCGGCCCTGAGGTCGAGGTGCATCCGGTTCTTCGCCGTCTTCGGCTCCGGGACTTTCTGGAAGAACAGTCGAGGCCCGGCGCCGTCAGGGTCGACCAGCGCCGCGCGGTCGTTTCGGCGATCGGTCGGGATCCCCCAGGCGTCGAGCGCGGCGTCCCACGAGTCGAAGTCCGACGGCGGGGGCGGCTGGACGTAGTGCAAAGCCCTGGCCCAAAAGGCCGCGTGCGCACCCGGGTCGGCACTGTCGAACGTCACCTGGAACTGGGTCGCCACGCCACCGACTCTGTCACAGAGCCCCGCGCCAGGTGCTACGCGGGCTGTCCTATCCCTGCGGGGGCGGTGGCGATGGTCTGGAAGAACGCGTCTCCCACGGCACGCCGTGCCTCGGTCCCGGAGTGCAGGGGCGTGGCCGCGAACGGCACGAAGTAGGCGTAGCAGTGTGGCCGCATCACCTCGATTGCGGTGAGCGCCAAGGGAAAGGGGCTGACCGCGCTGAGGGGCGACTCAACGTCGCCCCGCCACACGGTGGCGAACTCGTCGCGCAAGGCGAGGAAGCCCACGGGCACCACCAGCCAGAACCCCTCGCCCAGGCCCTCGACGTACGGAGTCGTCGTCGACAGCCACCCTTCGACCAGACGGGCACCGACGTGATCATCGTCGCCGAGCAGCTCGTCCAGCGCGCCGTTCAGCCGGGCGGGTAGCTCGGTGAGCATCAGGGCTGCCGCTTCGCGGCTGGCCCGGCTAACCAGGAACGCGGGGCTCCTGGCCGGCGGCGCCTGCTCGACCAGGGCCGCCACCGTGTCGGGGTTCTGCTCGGCCCGGGCCAGGAACTCGTGGTAGTTGCGCCAGGCAGCAACCGGCTCGAGGGCGAAGCCGTCGGACACGTCATGCAGGCGCAGCAGCCGCCGCGCGCGCTGACGCAGCTCAGGCGCCTCCGACTTCGCGAGCGTGGTCAGTGGACCGCGAGCCGCTCGGAGCCAGGCCAGGACGTCGGCGTCGTCGCGGCATACACCCGCCGGCACGTCCTGTCGGACGGCGGAGTCGACGTAGTCGAGATTCGGGACGACGGCCTTCAGGGCGGCGAGGGCCGCGGTGTCGGCACCGTCCGTCGGCGGCGGAGAGACGGCCAGGTCGAAGACTCCCTCCGTGTAGCGCGTCAACGCGGCGTCCGCCGCGACGCCAGCCGGGTGGTGGATGACCCACCGGTAGTGCTGGGCGCGCTGCACGAGCATGGTCTCGAAGGCCGAGATGCCGCGGGCGCCCAGACCGATCCGCCATCCGTCGGACACCTGGTGCAGCTCGAGACTGTCGACGAGCCGGCGCGAGTCGATGCTGCCATGCTCGGTTCCGGCGCGAAGTGCGTCGCGCATCAGGTAGTCGAGCCGGTCCACGTCGAACTGCCCGTCGATGATGCTGTGCATGCAGTCGGTCCAGTCGTCGCCCGACCGGTCGGACAGGATGAGCCGGATGAGCGTCCGTGGCAGGTGCTGGAAACAGTCGTCGGGCAGGCTGTCGAAGATTCGGAGGCCGGCCCATTCATGGAACTGCGCCTGGCCGGTGAGGGCGGCGTATGCGGTCTGGTCCCGAGTCGCGCCGGGCCCCATGACGACGTCAATCCGCTCCTGGTAGAACCGCTCGAGGACGTGCGAGAAGGGCGGGTGCCCGACGTCGTGCAACAGGCCGACCGCGCCGACGGCCAGCTCGATCACCCGGGAGAAGTCGTGCCACATCAGGCTGTCCTCGACGTCGTCTGCGGACACCCACAGGGCCGTGCAGGGGTCCGGGTCCGGGGCCGCTCGCAGCTCAGTGATCACCTCACGTGCGAAGCGGGACCGAATGTCGTCCTCACATGTCCGCCACGCACTCCGCCAGCCGGCCACCGCCAGGTGCATGGTGCCCAACGCATGTTCGTAACGCGAGCCGGTCAGTGAGGGATAACGCCGGTTGGCGCGTCCATTCTGAGAGATGTTCCGCAGCCGCTGAATGGCTGGGGAGGACACGAGTGCTTCGAGCTCGCCGGGAACCTCGACATAACCGTGGACCGGGTCCCGCACGACCCGGCGCCGCGGTGGCGGATCGTCGTGCGCCGCCGTCCCGGACATGCCAGCACTATGCCCGAACGCGACGGAGCAGGTCGAGGTCCGTCTAAGGTCGTGACCGTGCTGCTCACCATCGAGCGCGTGGCACTCCTCAAGCGGGTGTCGCTGTTCCAGCGGACTCCCGACCGAGTCCTGGCCGGACTGGCGCGGACGCTCGAGGAGGAGACGTTTCCCGCCGGCACGGTGATGATCGCCGAGGGCGCGCTCGAAGACTGGATGTTCGTTCTGGTCGACGGGTCCGTGCGCGTCCACCGGTGGGACCGAGCCGAGGAGCTCGGCCCCGGCGACGTCGTGGGCGAGCTCGCCGTTCTGGTCGACCTGGAGCCGCGCGTGGCAACCGTGACGGCGCTCACCGACGTCCACGCGTTCCGGCTGCGCAAGGTCGACCTCGACGAGGCGCTCCGCACTCGCCCGGAGATCGCCGCCGGAGTCATCGCCGAGCTGGTTCGTCGGCTCAGAACGCGTCATCCGCCGCCATGACGAACCGCGTCCGTCTGCTGGCCGCGCAGGCCGGACTGCTCGGCCTCTCGGTCGTGTTCCTCATCGTGCCGGCCAGCGCCCTGTTCCTCGACCACTACGGCGCGGACGACCTGCCGTTCGTCTATCTCGCGGTCGCCGTCCTGGGGGTCGTGGTCTCGCGGGTGCTGCGTGCCCTTCAGGCCCGGCTTTCGCTCGTCGCCGTGGCCACCTGGTGCATCGGCGCCTTTGTCGTCATCGTGGCGGCCAGCTGGGTCCTGCTCCGGTTCGCTGACCAGAACTGGGTCTCGGCGCTGCTCGTGGGGCTGTTCCCGCTGGCCATCCCCGTGGGGTTCGTCCTCATCGGGACCCAGGCCGGACGACTCCTGGACGTCCGCGCCATGAAGCAGTCCTTCGCCCACATCGTGGCCGGCTTCTCCCTGGGTTTCGTCGTCGGTGGGCTGGTGACGGCGGCCCTGATCGGGCCGTTAGGCGGACCGGTCGACCTGTTGCTCGCGGATGTCTTCATCGCCGCCGCATACCTTTGGGCGGCGATCGCCACGGGCCGGCAGTTTCCTTCGGAGTTGGGACAGCGACCGCAGCGGCAGCTAGCGACCGCGACGGCCCGGCCCGTCGAGAGACCTGCTCCGCCTCGCCAGGGGCTGTTCCTGATGATCTTCGTCTACCAGCTGTTGGCCGCCGCGGTCACCCAACTGCTCGACTACGTGGTGTGGGAGCGGGCCGCCTACCACTTCCCGGACCCCAGCGACCTGGCCCGGTTCCAGGGCCTCTACGGCACGTTGATCAACGTTGTCGCCCTGGCCTTCGTGTTTCTCGCGGCCGGGAGACTGCTGGTGCGGTTCGGGGAGCAGGGCGGGCTCGCCGCCAACCCGCTCGGCATGGTCGTCCTGCTCCTGGTCAGCACCGTCGTGGGTGTGACGGCGGGGGAGGGTGCCACCGCGTTCTTCGTGGCGGTCTGTGCCCAGCAGGTGGCCCACATCGCCCTCATCGACGGCATGACGCGGGCCGCCATCAACACGGCGTACCAGGCGCTCGAGCCGTCGAGCCGCCTGCACGCCCAGACGGTGGTGGAGGCGGCGGGCGTTCCGGTCGCGCTCGGGTTCGTCGGCGTCCTGCTGCTGATCTTCCGGTTCACCGATCTCGGGGTCGGCGCTGTGGTGGCCGTGACTCTGCTGCTGACGGTGGCCTGGCTGGTCGTGGCCCTGCGGGCATACACGGGATACCGCCAGGGGGTGCTGGCGCTGGTCACGGCGCGGCCGTGGGAGCCTCTCGACCTGCTCGACTCCGAGGACGAGGTGGTGAAGGGTCTCCTGGCCAGTTCGGACGCGCGCGACGTGATGGTCGGGCTCTCCGCCGTCAGCGGTCGGCGGCAGCTTCCGGCGGCGGAAATTGCGGTGCTCATGACGTCCTCTGATCCGTATGCGAGGCTGGCCGCCGTCTGCGAGCTGATCGAGGCGGGAGGGGAGTCGGCTCCGGACGCGCAGCAGCTGTGGGAGACCGCCGTCCGCGACCCCGACCCTTCTGTTCGCGAGGCCGCACTCTCCGGATGCGCGGCCGCCCCCGATCCGTTCTTCGTCCCTCACCTCCTCGACGCGACCACCGATTTCTCCCCGAGCGCCGCCCTGGCCGACGCCCTCGAACGTCACGCGGCGGACGTGGCGCCCCTCGCGGTCGACCGGCTCGTACACGAGCCGGTGGGTGTCACCCGTGATCGGCTCACGTGGGCCCTGGGGGTGATACGGGACGCTCTGCCCGCCGCACCAGCCGGGCTGCCCGACGTCCGGGCCGGGGTGGCGGACCAGGCCTCGCGGGTCGCGCGGGCGAGGGCCGCCAGGACCGCGCTGGGGGACGACCCCGGCGTTGAGCCGTTGCGCCGGGCGCTGGTCGAGGACGTCGAGCACTCGGCGCGCACGTTGGCGGAGCAGCTCGCGATGCACCACGGCCGCCGCCGCGTCGAGCGAGTCGTCGTGGCGCTGGGCGCGCCCGAACCCCAACAGCGTGCCCTCGCGGTCGAGCTCCTCGAGGTCCTGGCCGGCCGCGAGACCGGCGCGCGGATCCTCGCGCTGCTCGACCACGGTCCCGGTCGTGCAAACCTCATCGCCGGGCAGGATGGAGTGGCCGCTCCGCAGTGGTCGGCGGCCGAGTGGGTCATCGACCTCGCCGCGGATCCGGCGGCGCGCTGGGGCGACCCGTGGTTACGGGCCTGCGCCATCCACGCGTCGCCGTCAGTGCTGGGGCGGGCCGCGGCAGACCTCGTGCGTCCGTGGGTCGACGACAGTGATCCCGTGGTTGCCGAGACGGCCACGTGGGCGGCCGCCACGGCCGCGCAAGCCGGTAACCGTTGACGGCGGATCACTGCGCCCGAGACCGCCGGCACTTCCGGGCGCTCACCCCAACGCGGGCGGCAGGCCTGTCGAAGTCGTAAGCCCGATATATCGCCGCATTTGAGCACGGACCGCTAAACGCCGATAATCGACATTATGTCAACCCAGCGACCGCTGGCGTATGCGCTTCCTCCCCTGGCACCGTTGGTAGTCCGCCCCGCGGTCGGCTGAGGAACAGGAGCAAGAGAAGTGCCGCCAGGGCGAGCACGGCGACCCAGACCACGTCGGAGAACGACAACGGCCGCAGTAGCAGCAACGCCGCGGCGGCGGCGATGGCGATGACCACCCGAATGGCCCGGTCGTGAGCACCCAGCCACTCACCGAACCGACCAGTCGTCACGCCGCGCGCCTCCGCGGCGCTACGAGTCGCGGCGGCGGCGTCCACGGTGAGCTGCCGGACCCGGCGAGCCGGATCCTCCGGCCCGCCGAACCAGGCGGCGACGGCGACGAAGAGAGCCAAGGCTCCGATCGCCAGAATGGAACTGCGCAGCAGGGTCAACGTCTGGGTGTAGATCACATCGGCCGCACCGGCCGGGATCGGATCCGGCGAGACGGCGTTGGAGAAGAAGATCCGCCCCAGCCCGATGCCGATCGCCGTCACGAGCATGGCCGCGAAGAGGCAGACGGCCGCGGCGACGAGGGTTCGCCGCCGACGTCGCGCCAAAAGGATGGCCCCGATGAAGAGGGCCAGGACGACGAACGGCAGCCACGTCCCCGCGGCGACGGCCGCGGAGTACGCCGTCCGGATCGTCGGCACCGCGTCGGTCTTCGCGACGACGATGGTCTTGTCGATCTCGGGGATGTTCGACGCGAGCGGCACGCCGCGGGCGACCAGGCGCGCCTTCACTGCCGCGATGACCGGCCGCAGCTGTAGGCCGATCTCCCCTGTCCCGCTGACGGTGACCGCTCGGCTGGGGTCCGTGAGGTCTCCCTGCAGCCCGACCAGCGACCCGTGGGCGGCGCGCAGTCCTTGTCGCCAGAGGTCGCGGAACGCCTCCGAACGCACGACGTTGTCTACGCCGCTGCTGATGAACGACTGGATTCCCTGTGCCGCCGGCGCCTGCAACAGCTGCACCGCCGCGGCTGCCCGCGGCGGCAGCCCCAGCTGGCCGATGCCGTCGAAGACATCCTTGGTCAGGCCCGGGATGTCGACGGCGCCGTTGATCGTGTCGACCACCTGGTCGGCGACAAAGGCCTGGACCTGAGGATCGTCGGCCAAGGGCGCGAAAGTGTCGACGAAGGAGTCGGCCGTAGTGAGCTGGACCCGCGCCCATGCCGCCACGACGGCTGCTGGTGCCAGCAGCGTGGCCAGGGCCAGCAGCAGGACCACCGCGGCCGAGCGCCATACCTGCCGAGGTCGAGGTGGAGCTTGGGCTCGAAGCCGCTCGTTCTCCTCCGTGAGTCGTCGGAGCTGTTGTTCGAGGTCGCCCGCGGCCTCGTTCCTGACGTCGACCATCGGTCGCCTCCGATCAAATAGCCGTCCCTCCTGATCCATGGAGCATGCCGCAATATGGGTGCGTCTAGGGATCAGAAGTGCAGATCCGTTGCCGAGACGACTTCTGCCGAGCGGCCTGGGCCCGACTGGTACTGCCAGTAGAGGTTCGTGTGGTCGACGACCTTGTCGGGCGGCGGCGCTCCCCACTCGCTGAGGTCCTCGGTCGTATGCGCGTCACTCACCAGTGTGGTGTCGTAGCCGCGGACGAACGCGCCGTGCAGCGTCGCGCGGATGCACTCGTCGGTCTGTGCGCCGGTGATGACAACTCGGCCAACGCCGCGCTCTTCCAGAACCGACTCGAGATCGGTGGCCTCGAAGGCGTCGCCGTAGCGCTTGGGCACCAGCGCCTCGTCAGCGCCAGGCCGCAGGGCCGTGACGTACTGCCACTGCTCGCTCCCCTGCGGCAACGCGTCGTCGTCGGAGTGCTGCACCCACACGACGGGGACATGCTCGGCGCGAGCGCGGTCGACGAGCCCGCTGATCTTCTGCACGACCGCGTCGCGGTTGATGGAACGCGCCACGACGCCGTTCTGGACGTCGATGACCAAGAGGGCCGAATGCGGTCGGTCGGTGAAGGTCGACATGCCTCTGAACGTAGCCACGACCTCCGACAACCGAACCCGCCACGCCACCCAGGCGTACGGTCACGCCCATGGATCCCTCGGATGTTGCGGCGAGGCTCCTCGAAGCGTTCAACGACGGGGACCTCGACCGGATGCGGACGCTGATGGCTCCGGAGCTGGTCGCGTGGGTGACCGACGCGGGGGGCCAGCCGCAGCGGGTGACCGGCGCGGACGCATACCTCGACCGTGTCGCGGCCATGAACCTGCCCGCGGTGAGCTACCGCGTCACTCCGACCCAGGCGGCGGTCGCACTCGAGGACGACCTCGTCCTGCTCATGGTCGAGGTCAAGGCCGAACGCGACGGTCGGCGCCTCCACAACTTCGCCGCCCACGTGCTCCGCGTGCGCGACGGCAAAGTCACCGAGTGGCGGATGGCCGAAGCCAAGCCCGAGGAGAGCGACCGGTTCTGGGCCTGACCGCGGGGCGCTCGCTGTGCGGACCGCGGCCACCGGCTCGCGCGGACCACGGGTGTTGCTCCGTCACCGGCCGGGTACAGCCCAGGTTTCTACCCGCCGACGCAGTCAGGAGACCCCGTGACCGAGCACGAGATCAACCCCGAAGAGCTCCGACCCGGAGCCGTTCGACGGGTCGACGACTGGGCCGTGGGGAACGCCAACGGAAAGCTCTTCGCCGTGTCGCGGCGCTGCCGGCACCAGCTCGGCGACCTGTCCAGGGGGTCCGTGGACGCCGAGGGCTGCCTGGTCTGTCCCTGGCACCAGAGCCGGTACGACGTCACCACCGGCGAGATGGTCGAGGGGCCGAGCGGCTTCCTGTTCTGGCACGGCCCCACCCCCGGCTACACGCAGCTGGTCCTCGCGTACGGTCGACGGCTGCGCCTGCGGGTCGGGCGGTTGCGCCGACGGGGAACGGCCATGGTCGTCGACCGCTGACGTCAGGCCCCGCCCTCACCTAGCTGATCGGGCTCCGGACTCGAGGAAGGTCAGGACGGCCGCGACCCGCCGGTGAACCGGCTGTTCCGAGAGCCCGAGCTTGGTGAAGATCGCGTTCACGTGCTTCTCGACCGTGGATCCCGAGAGGTGCAGCGACGCCTCGATGCCTGCGTTGGTCCTCCCCCGGGCCATCTCCCGGAGCACCTCGAGCTCGCGAGTGGTCAGGGCGCTCAGCGGGCTGGAGGCGTCCTGCCGGCGCCGCCGGACCAGCGCGTCGACGATCGCGGGGTCGATGACCGACCCGCCACCGCGGACCTCACGCAGGGCGTGCACGAGGTCCTCCAGGTCGCCGACGCGGTCCTTGAGCAGGTAACCCAGGCCAGCCGATCCGTCCGCAAACAGCGCCATGGCGTAGGAGTCGTCGGTGTGTTGCGATAGCACGACGACTCCCGTGCCGGGGTGCGTCGAACGGATCACGTGGGCCGCCTCGATCCCTTCCATGTGGTGCCCCGGTGGCATCCGGATGTCGGTGAGGACCACGTCTGGGCCGAGGCGTCCGACCGCGTCGAGCAGCTCGGTCGCCGACCCGACACACGCCAGGACGTCGACCTCGCCCGAGTCCTCGAGGAGCCGACGCAGCCCTTCGCGCACGAGGTAGTTGTCCTCGGCGATGACGGCACGCATCGGCTCAGCCATGGCCGGCTCCTACCACCGTGGCCCGGTCGGGCCGGTCGGCGGCCGGCGGCTCGGCCGCGATCGGCAGGTCGACCGTGACGGTGGTTCCTTGGGCGGTGCTGGCCACCGTCAGCCGGCCACCGGCAGCGGACACCCGGTCGCCGATGTTCGACAGGCCGCCGCGCCCCGGGATGGTCGTCGCGTCGAAGCCGCGCCCGTCGTCGGCGATGACGAGACGCAGCCTCCTGGCTTGCTGGCCGAGGGTGACTCGAGCGCTGTTCGCGTCGGCGTGCTTGGCCACGTTGGCCAGTGACTCGGACACGACGTAGTAGGCGGTCGCCTCGAGGTCGGGCGTGAAGCGCGCGCGTCGCAGCGAGGGGTCGGCAGAGACGACAAGTGGGACGGGAAACCTGGTGGTGCGCGACTCGACCGCGGCGACGAGACCGTTGTCGCTGAGGACGGGCGGATGTATGCCATGTGCGACTTCGCGGAGGTCGGCCAGCGTTTCGCGCGCCTGCGATTGCAGCTCCACCAGCTCGTCCTCGCCGAGCTCACCTCGTTGCAACCGATTCCGCGCGAGTCGGAGACCGGCGATGAGCGCCACGACGTTCTGTTGGATTCCGTCGTGAAGGTCCCGTTCGATGCGACGGCGCTCGTCGTCTTGAGCGACCACCAGCCGGGCGCGCGAGGCGGACAGCTCGGCTAGATGTCGTTCCAGCTGCGCCGCCAACGCCACGTTGGCTACGGCGGTCGCCGCCTGACCCGCGATCGTGCCGAGGAGATCGAGCTCGTGCCCGGCATAGGTACCACTCCTCCTCGGTCCCACCTCGATGCGCCCGATGCGGCGCCCACCCCTCACCAGCTCGCGGATCTCCGTCGGCGGCCCGGTCACGGCGCCCGCACGACCGTGCAACAACTGAGACCACTCCCCCGCTTCGTCGAGCAGACGGATGCGGGCCCAGGACGCGTGTAGCCCGTCGCGAATCGCCGCGGCAAGCTCATCAAGGACGTCGTCCAGCCCGGCGGTCTGCTCGAGGTGTGCGCCCAGTTGAACCAGCAGAGACAGCTCCCGGTCCCGGTCGCCGAACACGTGTCGCCGGACGACGGCCTCGGCCCGCGAGCGGACCGGCTGGAGGGCGAGCGCCATCGCGACGGTGATGACCACGGCCTGCCCGACCATGAGCTCGCGGGCGAAGACGATCCCCGGTGCGGCGACGACACACGCATACAGCAGTCCGATCAGCAGCGAGAGCGAGCGAAGCGCGGTCGCGGCGCGACCGGCGGTTCGGACCCCGAAGGCGCCGTAGTGGAACACTCCGTGGACGAAGGCCACGGGAATTGCGATCAAGGAGGTGTAGGTCGTCACGTAGATGACGATCGACAGCTCGGTGCTCTCCGGAACGCCCAAGAAGATTGCGGCTCCCCAGAGGCCGAACCCGACCATGGCGCTCATGAGCGTGAAGCCGAGGAACCGCAGCCGCTGCCGCGTCTCGGAGTCCCCGAACAACGCCCGTTGAGCGAAGACGAGGACGCCGATACCCGGCAACAGCAGCAGACCGGTGCTCCACGGCACTGCCCACGTCAGTCCATCGACGTAGTACGGGTTGGGTATCCCGTTAGGAAAGTCCCCCCACCCGGATGTGTAGATGGTCGACGACCCGAGGAGCAGCAACGGGACCGCGAGGACAGACAGCCAGCTCGCGCGAACGAGCCGTCGCTGCCATCGCGACTCGAGGTTCCCGTTCGGAAACGTGGCGATCGCGCTGGTCCAGGCCACTGCCGCGACGGCGTCCGCAGCCAGCCCAACCGAGTTGAGGAGGGCGAACCTTGGACTGTAGGCGAGCTCCGGGAAAGCGCCGATCGTCGCCTCGTAGGCCGAGCTCACGGCCATCGCGCTCCCCGCGAGCACGATATAAGCGCCTTCACGTCCGTCCGAGAACGCCGCGAAGAAGAGGCCGATCCCGAGGAGCGGGGTGACTCCCAGCAGCGGCCACACCAGCCCCTCGCCCGGCGTGGACGTCGCAGGTCGGACGATCTGTATGGTCACGGCGTAGACGAGCGCAGCGACGCCTACCGCGCCCACCAGCCATAGCCATGCCCGTCTCCAGGCCACCTGTTCATGATCCTGCGGCTACCTGCCCGCAGGTAGGAGGTTTGCCGCAGTTGCCGGACGCGGTTCTCCCCCACCAGATCTCCGGTCCTCCTCGATCCGTATCTGCCTACCGGCTCCTCACTCTGGTCTCTAAGCGGCCGCCGAAGAAGGGGCCGCGCGGGAGATAGGACTGGGGATGCGCAAGGTCTACAGCGGAATCGCCTGGCTGATCGCCGGGCTCGTGGTCGTCCAGGCGGCCGCCATCGCGCTCGGGTTCGGCGGAATGATGCACTTCGTCGACACCGGTGGTGTCGTCGACAAGGCCCTCACCGAGAGCCGGACCGCGAGCAACTTCACCGGAGAGATCGGGTTCCCCGTGCACGCCTTCGTCGGCGGGCTCATCCTGCCTATCGCGGCACTGCTCCTGCTCCTGGTGTCGTGGTTCACCAAAGTCCGCGGAGCGTCCTGGTGGGCGGCTGGGCTGTTCGTCCTCGTCGTGGTTCAGGGGATGCTCGGCTACTCCATCAAGGACATGCCCTATGTGGGCCTGATCCACGGCGCCAACGCGCTTGCGGTCCTCGCGGTCGCCGTCGTCTGCGCACGCCGCAGCCGGTCCGCGGCCACGCGGCCGACGCCCGAGCCGGCGACCGCGGATGCCCCGGCCTGAGCGGTCTTCTCGGGGCGCGGTCCTCCGCCGGGTCGCGGCTTTCACCGCGCTGGTCCTGGTCGTGGGCGTCCTTGGAGTTGCCTGGTGGGGCAGCCGGCTCGGCACCTACTCGGTCATGGGCATGGGCCACGTGGTCGACGGTCGCTCGGCCGCACCGGTCGGGCACCAGCACAGCGTGGTGCCCGCCGGTTCGGTGAGCGTCACCGACCTCGTCGCCGACCCGGCCCGTCCGGCCGACGTTCGGGTGACCCTGCAGGCGCGGCGCGAACGGATAGTGATCCCTGGCGGGCACGCCGTGGACGGCTACACGATCGGCGGGTCCTCACCGGGTCCGACGATCCGGGCCCGCCAGGGGCAGCTGGTCGAGGTCACCCTCGTCAACGAGTCCGTCCCCGACGGTGTGGCCCTGCACTGGCACGGCGTCAACGTCCCGAACGCCGAGGACGGCGTCGCCGGGATCACCCAGGACGCCGTGCCGGTCGGCGGCCGACACGTCTACCGGTTCGTCGCTACCGACGCCGGGACGTACTGGTACCACTCGCACCAGATGTCGCATGAGCAGGTCGAGCTAGGACTCTTCGGCGCCCTCGTCGTCGACCCGGTGACACCGATCACGGCCACCGTCGACCGGCTCGCCCTGCTCCACCTGTATGCGGGCCAGCGCACCCTCAACGGTCGAGCCCACGACGACGTCGTCGAGGCGGCGCCCGGGTCGACGGTGCGGGTCCGGGTCGTCAACACCGATCAAGGCACTGCGGCCGTCTGGTCTTCGGGCGCGTTCCGGGTCGTCGCGACCGACGGACATGAGGTGACCGGTCCGACCGACGTGAGCGGGCAGTCGGTACTGGTCTCGGCCGGGGGCCGAGTCGACGTGGAGATGACGACACCGTCGGACGGGTCGGCCACGAGGGTGCGGCTCGGTGGTCGAAGCATCATCGTCGTCGCGCCAGGAGGCCCGGCCGGGTCGGCGCCGGATGTCCCCCAGCCACGGGACACGGTGGACCTCATGACCTACGGGAGCTCCCAGCCGACCGGGATCGACACCGCGCATCCCGACCGGGTCTTCGACTACGTGATCGGGCGGCGCTTCGGCATCGTGGACGGTCGTCCAGGCAGCTGGTGGACGATCAACGGTCACCTCTTCCCGGACGTGCCGATGTTCCAGGTTCGGCTCGGTGACGTCGTGACGATGCGCGTCGAGAACCAGTCCGACGAGGTCCACCCGATGCACCTGCACGGTCACCACGTCGTCGTGCTCAGCCGCAACGGCGTCGGGGCCAGCGGCAGCCCCTGGTGGGTGGACTCTCTGGACGTCAAGCCCGGCGAGGCATTTGAGGTCGCCTTCGTGGCGAACAACCCGGGCATCTGGAGCGACCACTGCCACACCCTCCCCCACGCGGTCGAGGGCCTGGTGGCGCATGTGATGTACGAGGGTGTGGCGACTCCATACCTCGTTGCGGGCTCGGCCGGTAACCATCCCGAATGAGGGGAACTGCATTGTCCATCAATATGGTTCGCAAGACGTGCGCCACCAACGGTGGGCGTGGAACCGCCGTCGCCGTGGCCGGCACGGTCCCGGCCGCCGCTCTCCTCCTGGTCGTCTACTACGCGGTGGGCGGCCCGTTCGGGACGCTCAACGACCTTGCCAACGCCCTGATCGGGGTCCTCAGCGCGGTGCTGGCCACTCAGACCGCTGCGCGGTTCCGGGTGCCGGCACCGGCGGTCGCCGCCGCCGGAGCGGGGGCCGCGATCATGGTGGTCGGCTCGTGGCTCGTCATCACGGAGCGGACTGGCTGGGTGCTCGCCGGGCTGGTCTCGGCGGCCGGCGCTGCGGCGCTCGGTGCCTGGCTGATCACCGTCAACGTGA
>JBKPQA010000005.1:0-4667 GCA_046733835.1 Actinomycetota bacterium | reverse complement strand
CAGCAGGTCCAGGTTGGGCAGACTGCCGTCCACCGCCTTGGACACCAGGGCGAGAGTCTGCGGATCGTCGCCGTCGCGCCGAGTGGCCAGGTCGATCAACGTCAGGTGCTCGCGAACCAGCCGCACGACCAGCTCCCGGTCCGCGTCGCCGACGCCGAGCCGGCGGAGCACGGTGTCCGCGATCGGGGCGCCGGCCTCGGAGTGGTCGCGCGCGCCGGGCACCTTGCCGATGTCGTGGAGCAGCGCGGCGAGCAGCAGCAGGTCGGGCCGGCCCACCTCGCGGAGGAGCCCGCTGGCCCGGACGACCGTCTCGATGAGGTGCCGGTCGACCGTGTGCCGATGAACGGCGTTGCGCTGCGGCCGGCTGCGCACCACGGCCCACTCGGGGATCCACTGCTCGACGACTCCGGCCAGGTCCAGCCCCTCCCAGACCGACACCAGCCCGGGCCCCGTGGCCAGCAGGTCGCCGAAGATCGCCAGCGCGGCGGGGGGCCAGGGCGTCGGGATCGGTGGGCCGTTTCGAGCGAGGTTCTGCAGCGTCGTCGGGGCGATGGTGACGGAATGGCGCGCCGCGACCAGCGCGGCCCGCAACACCAGCAGGGGGTTGCCGCCGGGATCGACCCCGGGACCGAGCACCGCTTCGCCGTCGGACAGGAACAGGCCGTAGCCCAACGGGGTCATCCGCGGCCGCCGGGCTCCGACCCGCAGGGTCCTCGCCCGCTGGGCCTGGGCCGCGCGCCGCAGGGTTCCGTCCAAGGAATAGGCGATGAGCCGCGCCGACGTGGACACGTCGGTGAGCAGCTCGTCCGCGTCGGGGTAGCCGAGCAGCGCGGCCGCGGCGTCCTGGTCCTCGCGGGCCAGCCGGTCGCGCCCCCGGCCGGTCACGACGTGGACCGCGTCACGGACGTCGAGCAGCTTCTCGTATGCGGCGTCCACCGCACCGTGCGGGCGGTCGGCCAGCCAGGCGGCGGCCAGGGCGCGGAGGACGGTCATGTCGCGCAGCCCGCCGCGGGCCTCTTTGAGATCCGGCTCGAGCAGATGGGCCAGGTCGCCCTGCCGTGAGTGCCGCTGCGCAATCTGCTCCTGAAGCTGCGGGAGGCGGGTGCGCGCGTTGGCGCGCCAGTCGTGGGCGACGGTGGACTTTGCCGCGTTGACGACGTCCTCGTCGCCGGCGACGTAGGCGATGTCGAGAAGGCCGACGGCGGCGGACAGGTCCGCGCCCGCAACGGTCCGGCATTGGTTCACGGTGCGGACGCTGTGGTCGAGCTTCACCCCCTGGTCCCAGATGGGGTACCAGAGCCGGTCGGCGAGGGCAGTGAGATCGGCGGCGCCGAGGGCCCGCGACTGATGGACGAGGACGAGGTCGAAGTCGCTGAGCGGCCCCGCGTCGCGGCGGGCCAGGCTGCCGACTGCGGCCAACGCCACGCCCGGTAGCCGACGACCCGCGGTGGCGTCGTCCCAGAGCTCCGTGAGCCACTGCATACCGAACTGGGTCAAGGCCGCCCGGCGTGCGGGACCGGCACCCGGAGCGGAGAAGCTCCGGGTGCCGGCCAAGTCGAGCCGCCGCGTCGTGACGTCCGTCATCAGGCGGTCGTTCGCCTCAGAGCGCGTCGTGCCCGCGCTCGCCGGTGCGGACCCGGACGACGTCGTCGACGGGGATGGACCAGATCTTGCCGTCGCCGATACGGCCGGTCTGCGCAGCCTTGAGGATGACGTCGATGACGCTCCCGGCGTCGAGGTCGTCGACGAGGACCTCGACACGGACCTTCGGCACGAAGTCCACGGTGTACTCCGCTCCGCGGTAGACCTCGCTGTGGCCCCGCTGACGGCCGTACCCGCTCGCCTCGCTGATGGTCATACCGGATGTGCCATAGGCCTCGAGGGCCTCCTTGACCTCGTCCAGCTGGTGCGGCTTGATGATCGCGGTGATGAGCTTCATGCCGATGCTCCTTCCTTGCTGGGCTCGCTGCGCTCTGTGGCGACCGGCTCGGTCGGCTCCAGTGGAGCGGTGCGGGCCGCGATGACGCCACGGGCACTACCACCGGCGAAATTGGTGAACTCGTATGCGGTCTCCGCGTGCTCCAGCAGGTCGATGCCGTTGACCTCGTCGTCCTGGTGGACGGTGAACCCGAGAGTCTTGTGCAGGACCCATCCGATGATCGACGTCACGACGAACGAGTAGACCAGCACCGCCAGGGCGCCAGTGGCCTGGGCACCGAGCTGCCCGAACCCGCCGCCGAACAGCAGGCCGTCGTTCTGGGTGAGACCGGCCGCCGCCGTGGGGCTGTTGGTCGCGTCGGCGAGGAAGCCGATGAGCAGCGTGCCGATGAGACCGCCGACCAGGTGGACGCCGACGACGTCAAGGCTGTCGTCGAAGCCGAGCCGGTACTTCAGGCCGACCGCGAGGGCGCAGCCGACACCGGCGAGAAGGCCCACGACGAGGGCACCCCAGGCCGAGACCGTCGCGCAGGCGGGGGTGATGGCGACCAGGCCGGCGACGACGCCGGAGGCGGCGCCGAGCGAGGTGGCGTGGCCGTCACGCAACCGCTCCACGAGAAGCCAGCCGAGCATGGCGGTGCAGGTGGCGCCCAGGGTGTTCACCCAGACTCCGGCGGCCTGCGGGCCGGCTCCCAGCGCCGAGCCAGCGTTGAAGCCGAACCACCCGAACCAGAGGATGCCGGCGCCGATCATGACGAGGGTGAGGTTGTGGGGCCGCATCGGCTCCCTGGGCCAGCCGACGCGGTTGCGGAGGAGAAGAGCCAGCGCCAGACCGGCGACACCGGCGTTGATGTGGATGGCGGTACCACCGGCGAAGTCGTAGGCGCCGACGCCCCCGAGGAAGAGGTCGTCGGCCTTGTTGGCGATCCAGCCGCCGGTCTCGGCCGCGTACCCGGAAAAGGCGAAGACCCAGTGCGCCACGGGGAAGTACACGAGGGTCGCCCACACCACGGTGAAGACGGTCCACGTCGTGAACTTCGCCCGGTCGGCGATCGCGCCGGAGACCAGGGCCACCGCGATGATCGCGAAGACCACTTGGAAGGCCACGAAGGCGCCGCCGGGGATACCGCCGGCCGCCTCGGTCCCTGCCGCGGCGTCGGCCGGCACGTAGCCGTAGATCTCGCCGAACACGCCGCTGAGCCCGAACTTGGCGAAGGGATTGCCGAGCAGTCCCCCACCGATGTCGGGCCCGAAGGCCTCGCTGTACCCCCAGAGGATCCAGGCGGTCCCGACGGTCCCCATGGTGATGAACGACATCATCATCATGTTGAGGACGCTCTTGGTGCGGACCATGCCGCCGTAGAAGAAGGCCAGGCCGGGCGTCATGAACAACACGAGTGCCGCAGCCGCGATGACCCACGCGGTGTTCCCGCTGTCGACGAACGGCCCGTCGGCCGTTACGAGTGAAAGTGCGCTCATGGCCCCAAACCCTGATGGAAGCGCGTTTCACGGCGTCGCGGCGACTGTTACGGCCGTGTAAGCAATGCCCGCCGTCTGTTATCGCTGTGTTTCGGCCCCTGATCGCTCGGGCGTCACCGTCCGGTGGTGGCGGCCGCGGTCCAGGGTGAGGATGAGGTGTGACCACCCCTGTCGACGCCGCGCTGTCCGTGGCCAGACCGGCTCGGCGCTGGCTGGCAAACTCGTTGCGAGACAAGGTCGCTGGCGAGGACGCCGAGGACAAGGCCCGATCCATCTGGATGGCTCAGGGCGAGCGGTGGTTCCGGGAGGGGGACCCGATCTGGCGGGTTCACGACGACGCCTCGATGTTCGTCGGCGGCATCCGGGCGCTGCTCCTGCAGTCGCTACATCCGCTGGCGATGGCCGGAGTGGCCGGTCACTCCGGGTACCGGTCGGACCCCTGGGGCCGGCTTCAGCGGACGTCGGAGTTCCTCGCGCGGACCACCTTCGGGACAGTGCCGGACGCCGAGGCGGCGGTCGCCTCGGTGCGAGCCATTCACGAGCGGGTTCGTGGCCGGACACCTGACGGACGGCCGTACGCGGCGTCGGATCCGCACCTGCTGGGCTGGGTCCACGTGGCCGAGGTCGACAGCTTCCTGGCTTCCTATCGGCGCTTCGGCTCCTCGCGGCTGACGCCCGCCGAGGAGGACGAGTACGTCGCCCAGTCCGGGTCGATTGCCGCGCGGCTCGGCGTTATCGAGCCGCCGAGGACGGTAGCCGAGCTCGAGACGACGCTGACCGCATACCGGCCCGAGCTCGAGGGGACACCCGCGGCCTACGGCGCGGCCCGGTTCCTGCTCCTGCACCCACCGCTGACGTGGGCCGAGAAGCCGGGGTATGCGTGTCTGGCGGCGGGCGCCGTCGCGCTGCTTCCGCTGTGGGCCAAGGAGATGCTGCGGCTGCCGGCGCTGCCGGTCACCGAGCGGGTCCTAGCGCTACCCCTCGGTTCGGCGGCGGTCCGGGCCGTGCACTGGGCGCTGACCGACCCGCACCATCCTCGCGACGACCTGCGCCAGGATTACGAGCGACTGCAACACGCCTAACCGCGCTCAGTCAACAGCTTCAACCGAGCCTTTTGGCCGAGCTCCGCGGGTCCCTCCGGGCCTCCCCCGCAAGCGGGGGGACCCCCGCCTCGTACCTCGCCAGCGTCCTCAGGACCCTGTCGCTCAGCCGAGCCTTCTGGCTGAGCTCCGCGGGCCCTTCCGGGCCTC
>JBKPQA010000004.1:0-9872 GCA_046733835.1 Actinomycetota bacterium | reverse complement strand
CCGGTGCCGAGCACCTTGACCGGCCGCCCGTCGCGAACCGCGCCCTTGGCCACCAGGTCCTCGACGGTGACGTCGCCGCCCTGGGGGTAGAGCGCCGCCAGCCGGTCGAGGTTGACGACCTGGTACTCGACGCGGAACGGGTTGTTGAACCCGCGCAGCTTCGGCAGCCGCATGTGCAGCGGCATCTGGCCGCCCTCGAACCGCTCCGGGATCTGGTTGCGCGCCTTGCTGCCCTTGGTGCCGCGGCCGGCGCTCTTGCCCTTGGAGCCGTCACCCCGACCGACGCGGGTCTTGGGTGTGTGCGCGCCGGGGGCGGGCCGGAGATGGTGCACTTTCAGGGCCGCGCCCTCATTGGGCTTCTTCTCGGTGGTGTCAGCCATGGATCACTCCATCTCTTCCACGGCGACGAGGTGCGTCACAGTGCGGACCATGCCTCGGATCTCCGGGCGGTCCTCCTTGACGACAACGTCGCCGATGCGCTTGAGACCGAGGCTGCGCAGCGTCTCGCGGTGGTTGCGCTTGCCGCCGATCTCCGATCGGGTCTGGGTCACCTTGAGGCGCGGCATCAGGCACCCGCTCCGGTAGTGGCCACCTCACGGTCGGCCCGCTCGCGCTGTTCTGCGCGGCCGGCCGCCTGCGCCCGGAGCATCGCCGCGGGGGCGACCTCCTCCAGGCTGAGGCCACGACGGGCGGCGACGGCCTCCGGGCGCTCCAGGCTGCGCAGCGCCTCGACCGTCGCGTGGACGATGTTGATGGCGTTGCTCGACCCGAGCGACTTGCTGAGGACGTCGTGGATGCCCGCGCACTCGAGCACGGCGCGGACCGGACCACCCGCGATGACACCGGTACCGGGGGAAGCCGGGCGGAGCATGACGACGCCGGCCGCCGCCTCACCCTGCACCGGGTGCGGGATGGTGCCCGCTATCCGCGGCACGCTGAAGAACGCCTTCTTGGCCTCCTCGACGCCCTTGGCGATCGCCGCCGGCACCTCCTTGGCCTTGCCGTAGCCGACGCCGACCGTGCCGTCACCGTCGCCGACGACGACCAGGGCGGTGAAGCTGAAGCGACGACCACCCTTGACGACCTTGGCGACGCGGTTGATCGTTACGACCCGCTCGACGTACTGGCTCTTCTCGCCGGAGTCGCGAGAATCGCGGCCCGAACGGCCGTCGCGCCCCTCGCGGCCGCCGCGGCGATCGCTCCGGTCTCCGGTCCGGTCACTGCCACCGGCCGCCGGGCCGGTGCCTCGACGCTGTGGTCCGGGCATCAGTTGGTCCTTCTCTCAAACGTGTGGGTATGCGTGTTGTGACGGCTGCTCGGGGTCCCCGCAAAGTAGCGAGCGCAGCGAGTGACTTTGTGGGGTGAGCTCACAGGGAGAGACCCCCTTCGCGGGCGCCGTCGGCGATCGCCGCCACCCGGCCGTGGTACTTGTTGCCGCCGCGATCGAAGACGACCGCCTCGATACCGGCGGCCTTGGCGCGGTCGGCGATGAGCTCGCCCACCCGCTTGGCCTTGGCCGTCTTGTCGCCGTCCAACGAGCGCAGGTCGGGCTCCATCGTCGAGGCGGAGACGACCGTGCGGCCCGCGGTGTCGTCGACGACCTGGACGAACAGGTGCCGGCTCGACCGCGACACGACGAGGCGGGGACGCTCCGAGGTGCCGTTGATCCGCTTGCGGCCGCGCACGTGGCGACGGACCCGCGCGGCGGCCTTGCTCCGCCCGCGTTTGATCGTTCCGCTCAAACTGCTTGCCATGGCTTACTTCCCGGCCTTTCCGACCTTGCGGCGGATGTGCTCGCCCGCATACCGCACGCCCTTGCCCTTGTACGGGTCGGGCTTGCGCAGCTTGCGGATGTTCGCGGCCACCTCACCGACCTGCTGCTTGTCGATGCCCTGCACCGAGAAGCGAGTGGGGTTCTCTACGGCGAAGGCGATGCCTTCGGGAGCGTCCACGGTGATCGGGTGGCTGTAGCCGAGCGAGAACTCGAGGCTCCCGCCCTTGTTCACCACGCGGTATCCAGTGCCGTGGATCTCCATCCGCTTCTCGTAGCCGTCGGTGACGCCGACGACCATGTTGTTGATGAGCGAGCGGGTCAGGCCGTGCAGGGAGCGCGACTCGCGCTCGTCGTTGGGCCGCTTGACCTCGACCACACCGTCGTCACCGCGGTCCACCGAGATGGGCTCCGGCACGGTGAACCTAAGCTGCCCCTTGGGGCCCTTGACCGTTACGGCCTGGCCGTCGATGGTCACGTCGACGCCCGAGGGCACGGTGACCGGAAGTCGTCCGATTCGCGACATGTCAGATCCCCTTACCAGACGTAGGCGAGGACTTCCCCGCCCACGCCCTTCTGGGCCGCCTGCTTGTCGGTCAGCAGACCCGACGACGTGGAGATGATCGCCACGCCCAGGCCGCCGAGCACCTTCGGCAGGTTGGTCGACTTCGCATACACCCGCAGACCCGGCTTGCTCACGCGACGGACGCCCGCGATGGAGCGCTCCCGGTTCGGGCCGTACTTGAGGTCGATGGTCAGCGTCTTGCCGACCTCCGCGTCCTCGACCTTCCAGCCGGCGATGTAGCCCTCGGTCTGGAGGATCTCGGCGATGTTGGACTTCAGCTTCGAGAACGGCATGGAGACCTCGTCGTGGTGCGCCGAGTTGGCGTTCCGGACGCGGGTCAGCATGTCCGCAATCGGGTCGGTCATGGTCATGTGGGCTTCGGGCCCTTCCTCACCGCGGTTTCACGTCCCACGCACGTATGCGTGAGATGACCTTCGGTGTTAGTGCGATGTGGTTACCAGGAAGACTTCGTGACGCCGGGGAGCTCGCCGCGGTGGGCCATCTCACGCAGGCAGATCCGGCAGAGGCCGAACTTGCGGTATACGGAGTGCGGACGGCCACAGCGCTGGCAGCGGGTGTAGGCGCGCACCTTGAACTTCGGCTTCGCGTTGGCCTTGTTGATCAGGGCGGTTTTCGCCATCTCAGTTCTCCCTGAAGGGGAAGCCCAGGGCTTTCAATAGCGCCCGGCCTTCGTCGTCGTTGGTGGCGGTCGTGACGATGGTGATGTCCATGCCGCGGACCCGGTCGATCCGGTCCTGGTCGATCTCGTGGAACATCGACTGCTCGGTGAGGCCGAAGGTGTAGTTGCCCTGACCGTCGAACTGCTTGGGCGACAGGCCGCGGAAGTCACGGATCCGGGGCAGCGCGATGGTGACGAGCCGGTCGAGGAACTCCCACATCCGGTCGCCGCGCAGCGTCGCGTGGGCGCCGATCGGCATCCCCTCACGCAGCTTGAACTGGGCGATCGACTTGCGCGCCTTGGTGATCACCGGCTTCTGACCAGTGATCGCCGACAGGTCGCGGACGGCGCCCTCGATGAGCTTGCTGTCCTTGGCCGCGTCACCGACGCCCATGTTGACGACGACCTTGACGACGCCCGGCACCTGCATGGCGTTGCCGTACGAGAACTGCTGCTGCAGAGCCGGCTTGATCTCGTCGCGGTAGCGCTGCTTGAGACGAGGCGCGGCGCGTTGTTCCGTTACAGTCGCGGTCATCACAGGTCCTTACCGGAGCTCACGGCCACGCGGATGCGGTTGGCCTTCTGCCGACCGTTGCGCTCCACGGTCTCGAGGCGGGTCTTGATCCGCGTCGGCTTCTTCGAGTCGGGGTCGACCACTGCGACGTTGCTCACGTGGATCGGGGCCTCGGTGTGCACCAGGCCACCGGTCCGGGTGCCGCGAGCGGTCGCGCCGGCCTTCTCGTGCTTGGTGACCCGGTTGATGCCCTCGACGAGGACGCGCTGCGTATCGGGGTAGACCGCGATGACCTTGCCCTGCTTGCCCCGGTCGCCGCCGTTCTTCTGGCTGCGGCCCGAGATGACCTGGACCAGGTCACCCTTCTTGATGCGCATGGAGTGCGTATGCGTGTGAGTTGCCATCACAGCACCTCCGGTGCGAGCGAGATGATCTTCATGAACCGCTTCTCGCGCAGCTCCCGGCCGACGGGGCCGAAGATGCGGGTTCCGCGGGGGTCGCCGTCAGCCTTGAGGATGACGGCGGCGTTCTCGTCGAACTTGATGTACGACCCGTCGGCCCGCCGGCGCTCCTTGACGGTACGCACGATGACGGCCTTGACGACGTCGCCCTTCTTGACGTTGCCACCAGGGATCGCGTCCTTGACCGTCGCGACGATGGTGTCGCCGATCCCCGCATACCGGCGACCGGACCCACCGAGCACCCGGATGCAGAGGATCTCCTTGGCACCCGTGTTGTCCGCGACCCGGAGCCGTGACTCCTGCTGGATCACTTTGCCTTCTCCAGAATCTCCACGACGCGCCAGCGCTTCGTGGCCGACAGCGGGCGGGTCTCCATGATGAGGACGCGGTCACCCACGCCGGCCGCGTTGGCCTCGTCGTGCGCCTTGACCTTGCTGCTGCGGCGCAGGACCTTGCCGTAGAGCGCGTGCTTCACGCGGTCCTCGACCTCGACGACGACGGTCTTGTCCATCTTGTCGCTGACGACGTAGCCCTGCCGCGACTTGCGGTTCTGGCGCCCTGGCGCAGCGTTATCGCGCTCCGGCGCAGCCGCCTGCGTCTCCTGCTCGCTCATGACTCGTCCTTGCTCTGTGTCTTGGCCTTCTTCTCCGCCTTGTCGGCCTTCTTGTCGGCCTTCGCCTTGTCGCCCTTCTTGGCCTTCTTGTCAGCCTTGGCGCTGGCTTCGGCTGCCGCCTGGTCCGCGGCGGCCTGCTTGGCCGGCGGCAGCCCGATGCCGAGCTCGCGCTCCCGCATCTCGGTGTAGATCCGGGCGATGTCCTTGCGGACGGCGCGGAGCCGACCGTGGTTGTCCAGCTGGCCGGTGGCCGACTGGAACCGGAGGTTGAACAGCTCCTCCTTGGCCTTCTTCAGCTCGTCGACGAGACGGTCGTCGTCGAAGCCCCGCAGGTTCTCGGAGGCAAGGTCCTTGGTCCCGACGGCCATCAGATGTCACCACCCTCACGACTGACGAAACGGCACTTCATCGGCAGCTTGTGCATGGCCAACCGCATCGCCTCCCGGGCGACGGGCTCGGACACGCCGGACAGCTCGAACATCACGCGGCCCGGTTTGACGTTGGCGATCCACCACTCGGGCGAGCCCTTACCGGAACCCATCCGGGTCTCCGCCGGCTTCTTGGTGAGCGGACGGTCTGGGTAGATGTTGATCCACACCTTGCCGCCACGCTTGATGTACCGGGTCATCGCGATACGCGCGGACTCGATCTGTCGGTTGGTGACGTATGCGGGCTCCAGCGCCTGGATCCCATAGTCACCGAAGGCGATTCGGGTGCCACCGGTAGCAGCGCCCGAGCGACCGGGGTGGTGCTGCTTGCGGTGCTTCACTCGACGGGGAATCAACATGGCTCAGCCCTGCTCGTTCTGGACGGCCGCCGCAGCTTCGGGCGCCGAGGCGGCGACGGTCTCCTGGGTCTCGGCACCGACGATGGGCGCGGCGTTCTCGGCCGCGTCGCGGTCGGAGCGGCGGGCGCGCGTCGGCCGGTCGAGGCGGTCGCCGCCCTCGCGGCGCGGACCACGCGGCGCACGAGGTGCGGCCGCCTGCTGCTGCGCGAGCTCGCGGGCCGTGACGTCGCCCTTGTAGATCCACACCTTCACGCCGATCCGGCCGAACGTCGTGCGGGCCTCGTAGAAGCCGTAGTCGATGTTCGCGCGCAGCGTGTGCAGCGGGACACGACCCTCGCGGTAGAACTCGGAGCGGGACATCTCGGCGCCCTGGAGGCGGCCGGAGCACTGCACCCGGATGCCCTTGGCGCCGGCGCGCTGCGCGGACTGCATGCCCTTGCGCATGGCGCGGCGGAACGACACGCGGGCGGCCAGCTGCTCGGCGATGCCCTGGGCGACCAGCTGCGCGTCGACCTCGGGGTTCTTGACCTCGAGGATGTTCAACTGGACCTGCTTACCGGTGAGCTTCTCGAGCTCGCCGCGGATCCG
Source organism: Actinomycetota bacterium (assembly GCA_046733835.1). Classification (GTDB taxonomy): domain Bacteria; phylum Actinomycetota; class Actinomycetes; order Actinomycetales; family Dermatophilaceae; genus Lapillicoccus. The sequence goes on along the minus strand of JBKPQA010000004.1, from coordinate 3,894 downwards.
GTCGGCCTCGGCGCCACGGCGGCCGATGACGATGCCCGGCCGGGCGGTGTGGATGTCGACGCGGACGCGGTCGCGGGTGCGCTCGATCTCCACGCGAGAGATGCCGGCCCGCTCCATGCCGGTCTCCATGAGCTTGCGGATCGCGACGTCCTCCTTGACGAAGTCGCGGTACCGCTGGCCCTCCTTGGTGGAGTCCGCGAACCACCGGCTCACGTGCTCGGTGGTGATGCCGAGACGGAACCCGTGCGGGTTGACCTTCTGACCCATCAGCGGGTTCCTCTCTTGGATGACGGTCCTGCGTTCCGCTGGCCGGCGGCGGCCTTCTTGGTGCCGCGAACCCCGCGGCGCGGCTGCGGCTCGGGCGCCTTGCCGGTCGGCGCAACGACGACGGTGATGTGGCTGGTGCGCTTGTTGATCCGGGCGGCGCGACCCTGGGCGCGCGGCCGGAACCGCTTCATCGTCGGGCCCTCGTCGACGTATGCGTGCTGGATGACGAGCGTGCGCTCGTCGAACGCCTCCGAGTTGCGGTCGGCCGTGATGCGGGCGTTGGCGATCGCGCTCTCGAGCACCTTGCGGACCGGGTCGGACGCCGACTGCGGCGAGAACCGCAGGACGGCGACGGCGTCGGCAGCCGCCTTGCCGCGGATGAGGTCGACGACGCGCCGGGCCTTCTGCGGGGTCACCCGGACGTGACGCGCCGACGCCCGGGACAGCGTGACGTTCTCGTCGGTACTTTCACGAGTAACGGTAGGCATCAGCGACGACGTCCCTTCTTGTCGTCCTTGACGTGGCCCTTGAAAGTCCGCGTCGGGGCGAACTCGCCGAGCTTGTGGCCGACCATCGACTCGGTGACGAACACCGGGACGTGCTTGCGGCCGTCGTGGACGGCAAGGGTGTGGCCGAGCATGTCGGGGCTGACGACCGACCGGCGCGACCAGGTCTTGATGACGTTCTTCGTGCCGGCTTCGTTCTGGGCGTCCACCTTCTTCTGGAGGTGGTCGTCGATGAACGGGCCCTTCTTGAGGCTACGAGGCATGGGTGGTCAGACTCCTCAGCGCTTCTTGCCGGAACGACGGCGACGGACGATGAGCTTGTCGCTCGGCTTGTGCGGGCGGCGGGTGCGGCCCTCGGTCTGGCCCCACGGGCTCACCGGATGGCGGCCTCCGGAGGTCTTGCCCTCACCTCCGCCGTGCGGGTGGTCGACGGGGTTCATCGCGACACCGCGGACGGTCGGGCGCTTGCCCTTCCACCGCATGCGGCCGGCCTTGCCCCAGTTGATGTTGCTCTGTTCGGCGTTGCCGACCTCGCCGACCGTCGCGCGGCAGCGCAGGTCGACGTTGCGGATCTCGCCCGATGGCATACGGAGCTGCGCGTAGGGACCGTCCTTGGCGACGAGCTGCACCCGCGACCCGGCGGAGCGGGCGATCTTCGCGCCGCCACCCGGCTTGAGCTCGATGGCGTGGATGACCGTACCGGTGGGGATGTTGCGCAGCGGCAGGTTGTTGCCGGGCTTGATGTCGGCCGACGCGCCGTTCTCGACCGTGTCGCCCTGACGCAGCCGGTTCGGCGCGAGGATGTAGCGCTTCTCGCCGTCGGCGTAGTGCAGCAGCGCGATCCGCGCGGTGCGGTTGGGGTCGTACTCGATGTGCGCGACCTTCGCCGGTACGCCGTCCTTGTCGTGGCGACGGAAGTCGATGACGCGGTAGGCGCGCTTGTGGCCGCCGCCGATGTGCCGGGTCGTGATCTTGCCGGCGTTGTTGCGGCCGCCGCTCTTGCTGAGCGGCCGGACCAGCGACTTCTCCGGCGTGGTGCGGGTGACCTCGACGAAGTCGGCGACCGACGAGCCGCGACGGCCCGGGGTGGTCGGCTTGTACTTGCGAATAGCCATGTCTGTGGTTCTCCCTTGGCTCGACTACGAGCCCGCGCCGAAGATGTCGATGGAGCCCTCGCGCAGCGTGACGATCGCGCGCTTGGTGTCCTTGCGCTTGCCGATGCCGAAGCGGGTGCGGCGCGACTTGCCCTGGCGGTTCATGGTGTGGACCGAGTCGACCTTGACGCCGAAGACCTGCTCGATGGCGATCTTGATCTCCGTCTTGTTCGACCGGGGGTCCACGAGGAACGTGTACTTGCCCTCGTCCAGCAGGCCATAGGACTTCTCTGACACGACCGGAGCGAGAAGGATGTCGCGGGGGTCCTTGATGTGAATGCTCATGCGTCGGCTCCCTCGGTGGTGCTCTTCGCGTCGCCCTTGGAGGCTGCCGCGACGAACGCGTCGAACGCGCCCTTCGTGAAGACCACGTCGTCCGCGCAGAGCACGTCGTAGGTATTGAGCTGGTCGACGGCGAGGACGTGGACGTCCTGCAGGTTCCGCACGCTCTTCCACGTCAGCTCGTCACCGCGCTCGAGCACGACGAGCAGGTTCGGGCGCGTGGTCAGCTCGGCGAGTCCCGCTGACGCGGACTTGGCCGACGGGACCTCACCGGAGACCAGCGACTCGACCACGTGGACGCGGTCGTGACGGGCCCGGTCGGAGAGCGCCCCGCGCAGGGCGGCTGCCTTCATCTTCTTGGGCGTCCGCTGCACGTAGTCGCGCGGCGTCGGGCCGTGGACGATGCCACCACCGGTGAACTGCGGCGCCCGGTTCGAGCCCTGACGAGCGCGGCCGGTGCCCTTCTGGCGGTACGGCTTGGCGCCCCCGCCCCGGACCTCACCGCGGGTCTTCGTCGAGTGCGTGCCCTGGCGGGCGGCGGCGAGCTGCGCAACGACGACCTGGTGGATCAGCGGGACGTTGGTCTGCACGTCGAAGATTTCAGCAGGGAGATCCGCCTGAACGGTCTTGACGGTCGTAGCTGCCATGTCAGGCCTCCTTCGCGACCGGGGTGGCCTTGGCGGCGGTGCGGACGAGGACGATCCCGCCGCGGGGACCGGGGACGGCGCCCTTGACGAGCAGCAGACCCTTGTCGGCGTCGACGGCGTGGACGGTGAGGTTCTGGGTGGTCTGGCGCACGCCGCCCATCCGGCCGGCCATCCGCATACCCTTGAACACCCGGCCCGGGGTCGAGCAGCCGCCGATGGAACCGGGCTTGCGGTGGTTACGGTGCGCGCCGTGGGACGACGAGACACCCGCGAAGCCGTGCCGCTTCATGACACCGGCGAAGCCCTTGCCTTTGGTGGTGCCGCTGGCATCGACCAGCTGTCCCGCCTCGAACGCCTCTACCGTGACCTCCTGACCGAGCGCGTAGTCCGCGGCGTCGGCGGTGCGCAGCTCGACGAGGTGGCGGCGCGGGGTGACGCCCGCCTTCTGGAAGTGGCCCTTCATCGGCTTGTTCACCTTGCGCGGGTCGATCTCGCCGTACGCCAGCTGGACCGCGCCGTAGCCGTGGGTCTCGGCGTCGCGGACCTGGGTGACCACGCAGGGCCCGGCCTTGATGACGGTCACGGGCACCAGGCGGTTGTCGGCGTCCCAGACCTGGGTCATGCCGAGCTTTTCGCCGAGGACTCCCTTGACGGTCCTCACAGTCGTGTGGGTCATCTCGAGTTCGTCCTCAGAGCTTGATCTCGATGTTGACGTCCGCGGGCAGGTCGAGGCGCATGAGCGAGTCAACCGCCTTGGGCGTCGGGTCGATGATGTCGATGAGCCGCTTGTGCGTCCGCATCTCGAAGTGCTCGCGGGAGTCCTTGTACTTGTGCGGCGAGCGGATGACCACGAAGACGTTCTTCTCCGTGGGCAGCGGCACCGGGCCGACCACAGTCGCACCGGCACGGGTCACCGTGTCGACGATCTTGCGCGCCGAGCTGTCGATGACCTCGTGGTCATACGACTTCAGTCGGATGCGGATCTTCTGTCCCGCCATCTGGTCTGGTCTCTCTCTCGCCGGACAACTGCTGTGGTCG
>JBKPQA010000003.1:0-4574 GCA_046733835.1 Actinomycetota bacterium | reverse complement strand
GCAGCGCCGCCGGACGACGGTCGGCCAGCCCGAACCGGTCGTCGAAGAGCGACGGGCCGAACCCGATAGTCACCGTGAGCCCGGACGCCGGGAGCCCGTACGCCTCGCCGGTGTCCTGCGGCACTCCGTACGGGCCACCGCCGACGACGCCGCCCGGCGCTGCTTCGGCGCCCACGGTCATCCGCTCCGCCGCTCGGGTCCACTTCTTGAGCAGGTCGACGAGCTGCGCACGGTCCTTCGTCACGACGTCGAGCGCCACGAAGTGCATCCGGTCCTGCGCGGGCGTGACGATCCCGGCCTGGTGCTCCCCACGGAACGGGATGGATGCGTCGAGACTGGCCTGCACCGTCGCCGGAGCGGCCTCCGCCACGGGCGCGGCGGCCGCGCGAGTCGCATACCCTCCGCCGAACCCGACCGCCGCACCGGCCAGCGCCGCCCCGGCCGACGCGCCGAGGAGCCCGCGCCTGCTGACTCCGGTCGGGGACTGAGCCTCGGGTGAATGCGGGGTCACGACGTCGCTGTCCCCCCGGAGCCCGCCTCCACGACTGCGGGCACCTTGGCGACCTGCTCCGAGAGCGCGTCCAGCTTGACCGTGAGGTCCTTGACCTGGTCCGGCGTGAGATCGGTCAGGGGCGGAAACTCGCTGCTCTTGCGGTACTGGTCGAGCGCCTGGTTGATCGTGGTGAACGCCGAGTCGAGGGCCGTCGCGAGGTCGGCCTGCCGCTCGGTGATCACCGGGCGGAGGACCTCCAACGCGGACTGCGATCCCTGCAGATTCGCTTTCATGTCGGCCAGGTCGGTATGCGAGTAGCGCTCCTCCTCGCCGGTGATTTTCGTGGTCGCGACCTCGTCGAGCAGCTCCTTGGCACCGTTGGCGATGGACAGCGCGGTGAAGTCGACCGCGGTCGCCCGCTCGGCGATGGTCTTGACGTCGGCGAGGAGCTGGTCGGCGATGGCCGAGCTGTCCGCCTTGAGGCCGTCGACCCACAGGTCCTTCTCGAGACGGTGGTAGCCGGTGAAGGGCAGGCCCTCCTCGACGACGTCCTCACGGCCGTCGATCTTCGGGTCCAGGTCGCCGAACGACTCGGCCACCGGTTCGATCCGCTCCCACGGCTGCCGAGCCGGGGTGTAGAGCGACTTGGCCTTGGCGACGTCCCCGGCCTTGACGGCGGCGACGAACGCCTCGGTGCCGGCGACCAGCTCGGTGGACTGGTCGGCGACGTAGCTCTTGTAGTCGGCGATGGCCTTGGCGACCTTCTGGTCGGCACTCCCCGGCTGCGCACTGCCGGTTACGGTGAACGCCGCGCGGATGCCGTCCCCCACCATGCCGGGCTTGCAGGCGGTCGTGAAGGTGCCCGGCTCGGTGATCTCCACCTTGAGCTCACGGCTGAGGCCCGGGGTGATGTTCTCGACCTCGCCGACGATCCGGTCGCCGGCGCCGTAGACGTAGAACTCGGTCACCTTGGACCCGGTGTTCTGGACCAGGAACGTGATGGTCCCGGCCGGAGCAGTGGTGGTGGAGATCGTGCACTGGCTGTCAGTGGCCTGGACGGTGATGGCGCCCGCAGCCGCGGACGAGCTGGCCGCCCCGGACGTGCCGCCAGACGTCGTGCACGCCGCGAGCGCGAGCAGGCCAGTGGCTCCGGCGAGAGCACCGGTGGTACGGACGAGCGACATGCAGGGACTCCAGAGATCAGGCGGAAAGGGGCGGGTATGCGTCAGGCGCCGGTGCGGGCGGCCGGAGTGGCTGTCGACGGTGGGGCACTCGGTACCCGGACCGGCCGCAGGAAGAGGGTCAGGACGATGCCGACGTAGAGCACCCAAGCGACCGCCTGCAGCCACGTCGTGTTCGGGCTGAAGTTGAAGATGCCCTTGAGCAGCGTGCCGTACCACGAGTCCGGCGGGATGGCCGCGCTGACGTCGAAGGCGAGGTTGTTCAGGCCGGGCAGGACACCGGCCTCCTGCAGGTCGTGGATGCCGTACGCCAGGATGCCCGCGGCCACGACGATGAGCAGGATCCCCGTGTACCGGAAGAACTTTCCGAGGTTGATCTTGACGGCGCCCTTGTAGATGGCGATGCCGAGGAGCACCGCTCCACCGAGCCCGATGACCCAGCCGAGCATGGGCTGGATCTGGCCCTGGCCCGCGGCCTCGGTCGTGGCGTAGAAGAAGATCGCCGTTTCCAGGCCCTCCCGGCCGACCCCGAGGAACCCGACGAGCGCGACCGCCCACGGCCCCACGTCGAGGGCCTTGTCCAGCCGCCCCTTCAGCTCGCCCGAGATCGTCCGGGCGGCCGTGCGCATCCAGAACACCATGGCCGTGACGAAGCCGACTGCGACGATCGACGCGATGCCGCCGATCAGCTCCTGTTGCTCGAAGGACAGCCGGCTGGTGCCGAAGGTCAGGACCGCACCGAGGGCGACCGAGAGGACGATCGCGGCCGCGACGCCGGCCCAGACGTACCGCAGGGCGTAGCGGCGGTCCGTCTTGACGAGGAACGCCGCGAGGATGACGACGACCAGGGCCGCCTCGAGGCCTTCGCGCAGCCCGATGAGGGCGTTGCTCACGAGCACGGGGATCCTCCAGAGCGGCGGTCAGCGGGCGGCCCGATTTAGGTGACAGCGCCCTGCCCTAAACGGACCCGGCCATCACAGCACAGGTAAGGCTCACCTAACAAGTCCGGATGTCGCCTCCCGGACGGTCAACCGCGCAGCTCCTCGAGCCACCGCCGCGCCGCGTCGAAGTCGGCGTCGCTCGTCCCGACCGGAGTCCGCGCGATCCGGCCGTCGGCCCGGGCATACGACCCGAGGTAACGGACCTGGGCGCAGACCCGCTTGAGACCCATCAGTGTCTCCGCCACCCGGGCATCGGCGATGTGCCCCTCCATGTCGATGGAGAAGCAGTAGGAGCCCATGGCCTCCCCCGTCGGCCGCGACTCGAGCCGGGTCAGGTTGACGCCACGGACCGCGAACTGCTCGAGCATCTCCATCAGCCCGCCCGGGTGGTCGTCGCGCTGGTAGAGGACCAGCGTCGTCTTGTCCGCGCCGGTGGGTGGCGGCGTTCGCCCCGGCGGCGCCACGAGGGCGAACCGGGTCACGGCACGGCCGTTGTCGCCGATGTCCTCGGCGAGGACGTCCAGACCGTGGATCTTCGCGGCGACGGGGGCACAGACGGCGGCCTGGTATGCGGCGATGTCGCCGGCCGCGGGGTCGAGGTCGGCCGCGGCCGCGGCTGTGGACAGCGTCGTGAGATATGCGGCGGACGGCAGGTTGGTGTTCATCCAGCTACGGACCTGGGCCCAGCCGTGCGGATGAGTTCCGACGGCGCGGACGTCCTCGAGGCGCGTCCCGGGGCGGGCGGCCAGGACGAAGGTGACCGGAACGAGGACCTCGCCGGTGATGACCAGGTCGGCCCCGACGGAGAGCGCGTCGAGCGTGGCGCTGACCCCGCCCTCGACGGAGTTCTCGATCGGCACCATGGCGGCGTCGATGTCGCCGCGGCGCAGCGACTCCAGCGCCGCGACGACGGAGTCGCAGGGCACGTGCTCGGCGTCCTGTGCGGGTTTCCAGGCGTCGAGCGCCATCTGGCAGAACGTGCCGGCGGGACCGAGGTAGCCGTAGCGGTGGGTAGTCGTCCCGGTGCGCTCACCGGAGGTCAGGGACACCGGGGCAGGTTAGTACTCGCATCCCGGCTGCTACCGGGGCGTTTCACGACCCGGTGAACAGGGGTCAGCGCAGCGTGACCTGGCGATTGAGCAGTCCGGCCCGGGCACGGCGCTCGTCCGCGGTCAGCGGCGAGGCATCGGTGGCGGCGCCGTCAACGGCGTCGGTCATGGCGGCCACGGCGTCGGCGAAGTCGCCGGCCGTCGCCTCCGTCGGCACCTCCCAGACCGGGACGAGCAGTCCACACGCCCGAAAGGCGCCGAGCAACCGTGACTCAGGGGTCAGCCGGTCGGCATCCGCGGCGTGGAGTCGGGCGAGCGCGGCAGTTGCGGTGTCCTCGTCGTAGGGGAGGACCCAGCGGACGTAGCTGCGACCGTTGATGACGCACCAGTAGACCGAGCCATCGCCGGAGACGCGCTCGGTCGGGATGACGGACTCGTTGGCGCGCTCCAGCGACCGCTGTCCCTCGTCGTCGAGCGCGTTGTCACCGACCCAGAAGTCGAAGCCCTCGTGCACCGTGACGTCGAACGGAGCGCTGGTGTCGAGAATGTCTTGCAGTCTCGGCGAGTCGGCGGTCGGGTTCGCGACGGTGGTCACGGGGGTGCCTTCGTCGACGTCAGCGGCGAGGAGCAGGGCAGCGGCGATGTCACGGCTCGGGTCGCCGCTGGTCGCCCCGGACTGGGTAGCGACGAACAGCTCGCCGCCCTTGCGGTGCAGCGCCGGCCAGGCAAGGGGGAGGACGGTGCAGACGGTGGCGGGTGTGGTGGTGCGGTTGGCCGTCAGGGTGACGCCGCCCGTGGCGGCCGGCAGGATCTCGCGCAGGGCGACCCACTCGGTCTCCGACGGCAGACCCTCGAACGGTCGGGGGACGAACGGGGCCGGCGCCGGCCGGGACTCGGTATGCGTCGGACG
>JBKPQA010000002.1:0-1756 GCA_046733835.1 Actinomycetota bacterium | reverse complement strand
TACGTCACCTACGCCCGAGTCTTCTTCCCGATCGGTGCCGGCCTCCAGGGCCGCCACGTCCTGCCGATCCTCGCCGTGGTCCCGGTCTGGTCGGGCGTTGTGGTGACGGAGCGGCTGCGACCACGGGTGCTCGGGATCGCGGTGCGGGTCGCCGCCGTCGCGTTGCCTCTTGTTGTCGCCGCCGGGCTCTCCCTCAATGCAATGCGGTATGCAATCGGGCTGCGACCCGATGAGGGCCCGGTGTGGTTCGTTCCCGACGCGGAGTGGGCACCGCCGCTCGGGTGGTATCCGTGGCTCGTCCTGTCAGTCGCCGGCGCCGTCCTGCTCGGGGTCGCCTGGGTCCGGGTCCTGGGTGACGTCGGGGTCCGCTCAGGGGTCACCCGGTGAGGTCACCGATACGCAGATCCTGACGGCGCTGGGACTCTCGTTCCCATGACCACCGTCGACCAGTTCGTTCCCGTAGCAACGGCATCCAGCGAGGCGCATCGCTGGCCGTGGTGGCTCCTGCGTGCCGTCACGGCGCTCGCCACCCTGAGCGCGGTCACCCAGGCAGTACTGGCCGGTGGCGTCGTCGCGGGACGGATCGAGGCACTGCCACTGCATTCGGCGAACGGCCTGCTGCTGGCCCTCGTCAACATGGTGCTCCTCGTCGCCCTGGTGCTGGTTTGGCGACCCGGCGGCGGCCCGGTGTGGACCCTGTTCGCGGGCTTGCTGCTGGCCATCGCGACCATGATCCAGCTCGGCGTGGGGTTTTCCCCCTCGCTCGCCGTGCACGTGCCGCTCGGCACCACGGTGATTCTCGCCGTCCTCATGCTCCTGGTCTGGGCCTGGCAACGCCCGCTGCCGGAGGAAGAAGGATGAGCGCACGCTGAGCCAGCCCGCACGAAACGGAAGGGCGGGTATGCGAGGTCTCCCCACGCATACCCGCCCTGTCCGCGAGCGGCTCGGTCAGCTGTCGGCGAAGCCGAGGCTCACGTCGTCCAACCGGACCGGCTCGCCGGACGCGGCACCGAAGGTGCTGTAGTCATACGAGTCGTAGCTCGGCAGCGCGTACATCGCGGCCTTCGCCTCCTCGGTCGGCTCCACCGTGATGTTCCGGTAGCGGGGCAGCCCCGTCCCGGCCGGGATCAGCTTGCCGAGGATGACGTTCTCCTTGAGGCCGAGCAGCGGGTCGGACTTGGCCTCCATGGCGGCCTGGGTGAGCACCCGGGTCGTCTCCTGGAAGGACGCGGCCGACAGCCACGACTCCGTCGCGAGCGAGGCCTTGGTGATGCCCATGAGCTCCGGCCGACCCGACGCGGTCTTGCCACCCTCGCGGGACACTCGGTCGTTCTCCGCCGCGAAGCGGGTCCGCTCCGCGAGATCGCCCGGGATGAGGTTGGCGTCGCCGGCCTCGATGACCGTCACCCGGCGCAGCATCTGCCGGACGATGACCTCGATGTGCTTGTCGTGGATGGACACACCCTGCTGCCGGTAGACGTGCTGCACCTCGTCGACGAGGTGCGTCTGCACCGCGCGCGGGCCGAGGATCCGCAGCACCTGCTTCGGGTCGATGGCGCCCTGAACCAGCTGGGTGCCGACCTCGACGTGGTCTCCGTCCGAGACGAGCAGGCGGGACCGCTTGCTCACCGGGTAGGAGTGCTCGTCGCTGCCGTCGTCGGGCACGAGGACGATCCGACGGGTCTTGTCGGTGTCCTCGACCCGGACCCGCCCGGTCGTCTCCGCGATCGGGGCGACACCCTTGGGGGTGCGCGCC
>JBKPQA010000001.1:0-3436 GCA_046733835.1 Actinomycetota bacterium | reverse complement strand
GGCCGTGTCTCCGGGTCAGGGAGGGTCCATGACGGGACGACGTAGCCGGACGCGGCGGCCACCGACTGGGCTCCGAACGGCCCGTGCGCCAGCCGCGGGTTGAGCGGGTCGTTGAGGTACTCCTCTCGCACGTCCCCGCGGACGACCTCGAACTGGTACTCGACCCGCGATCCCTCGGGCAGCTCGATCGTCGCGTACCAGAGGTCGGTGTCGGGGAGACGGCGCAGCGGCAACGGATCCGGCAAGCCCACCACCCGGTGGCGGACCATGACCTCGTCGGCGTCGCCGCGCCAGAGGAACGTCGCGAACCGACCCTCGATGATCGGCGCGGAGTGCCGTTGCAGGAACCGGTCCACCGCTCCCGGGTCAGCCGTGGCGAGACGGTCGCGCAGCCGGTTGACGGCCAGTCTGCGGGTGAAGCCGCTCGTCGGTGCCGTCGCCACGGGTGAGGTCATGCCGCAGCCTCGACCACGCCCACCGAGCCGTCAGTCCGCAGCACCCGAGCACCGGGCGGGAGCGCGCCGTCGGGACCCACCGCCACCCGAGCGCCGTCGTCCAGGAGGAGACACGCATACCCCTCGAACCGCCGGACGAAGACCTGCATCCGTACCCGGTCGTCGAGATGGATGCGGCGTCGCGCGTGCGGTAGCGCGATGACGTGTTCCACCCGCGCCAGTCCCCGATCCCACACCTCGGCCTCGGCACCGGTCTGCGCGAAGTCGTTGAACAGCACCACGGTTCGCGTCATCGCCATGGCCCCGGCTGACCAGGCGACGACCGGTAGCTCCGCCGGAGGCCGGATCGAGAAGAACTGCATCGTGCGCAGCAGCATGCCTACATGGCCGCCCGCCACGGCGAGCACCGACGCTGAGGCCAGTTGTTCAGTCACCTCCGCCCGGTGCTGGGCCCACAGGGGGCTGCTCTCCGCCGCGCCCGACGCGTACGCCTGGCCATAGAGCGTGCGGACCTCGTCGAGGTACCACCGGTCGAGCCGGCGCACGGCCTCCAAGGCGTCGGTCTCCGCGGCGGCCAGGACGTCGGGGCGGCCCTTGCGGCGCCGGACGGCGTAGACGGCATCGAGGGCATGCTGCAGGCGAATGGAGTAGAGGAGGGCCAGGTCGTCGACGGCGTCCCGGAGGGCCAGCGCGGCGGCGGCCACGTCGGCGTCACGCTCGAGCACGTCCATCATCCGCCCGAACAGCCGCAGGTTTTGCGTGCGGCCGTCCATCACGGAGTCCAGCTCTGCGTCGTCGGACTCGCGCTCCTCCCATCCGGCGGTGATCGCCGCGACCGGCCCGTCGACGCCGAGACCGCGCACGACCGCGCCCGCTGTCGTGAGGAACCGCTGCGGCCCCAGCAGATGAGTCGAGGTCATCAGGACTGCAGATCAGCCGGCGTGGACGCCGACGGTCCGACCGACGTCGTCGAGCATCCCGTGAAGGACGTCGTAGTCGGGGTGCTTCATGCGCACATATGCGTTGGCCATGTACCCGGCCTCGACCGGTTGGGTGCCGCTCCCGGGGTCCGGCAGGTATGCGTCGATCACCCACTCGTTGTACCGGTCCCTGATCTCGTCGAGCCCGCTGTAACCGTGGATGACCCCATCGGCAGACGGCCGGAGCGCGACGATGCCGGCAGAGTATTGACGCGACAACGGACGGTCCGGACCCCCATGGACGATCGCGTGGGCCCACTCGCGGTACACGTCGACGTCGTTGGCCGCCGAGTAGAGGTCCCACGCTCCGACGCCCGGTGGCCGGCAGCCGATCTCCGAGAACCGCAGGCCTTTGGGGCCGTAGAACCACTCCATGTGGGTCGCGGACGTCCCGATGCCGAGGGCGGCGATGACCCGCGCGCCGAGCTCGCGGACCTCGCCGTAGAAGGACGACTGGTCGATCCGGTTCGTCGTGATGAACTGCGGCGAGATCCAGCGGTGCCGCATCGCCTCGAGGACGTTCGGGTAGTAGTGCGTCGCCCAGTCGTGGACGACGTGGCCACCGACCGTGATGGTGTCGTAGAAACCCTCGTGGCCCTCGACGAACTCCTCGATCGCGATGGAGTCGGCGTCGCCGAACGCGACGAGCGCGGCGTCGAGCTGCGCGTCGCTGTCCACCCGGGTCGTGCCCAGGGCGCCGGCGCCGGCGCGGGGCTTGAGGATGAGCGGGTACCCAACCTCGCGGCCGAAGGCCCGTGCCTGGTCCGCGGTGTCGACAGCGGCTGACGCCGCGGTCGGCACGCCCGCCTGGCGCAACGCCTCCTTCATCGACGGCTTGTCCCGGCACAGCCACGTGGTCCGGACCGACGTGCCGGGTATGCCCCGCCATTCGCGCACCCGCGCGGCGGCCATCTGGTGCGACTCGATCGTCGACTCGAGCCGGTCCACCCAGACCTGGTCCTGCGCCCACCGTACGGCGGCGTCCAGCTGCTGCTCGTCGGTCACGTTGGAGACCTGGTAGTACGCCCGCATCTGCCCGCGCAGCTCGTCGCCGAGCGCCCATTCGGGTGACTCACCGACGCCGATCACGCTCGCCCCGACGTCCGCCAAGGCGGCGACGAACCGGCGCTGGTTGTTCGGGAAGGCCGGTTCGACGAACACGATGTTCACGGTCGGGAGCCTAGTGGCGCCGCCGTCACCCCCGAGATTCGGCAGGCTCGGAGTGCAAGGGCCCTCGCATCGGGCACATAACGGTCGAATGGCGGCAATCCGGCCGTAGGGGATGCATTCCAAGCCATTCGCAGGCATTCTTGTGCTCTAGGGGAGACTTTCCCCTGTGTTCTGCCCTCGGGGGATCTTGCGGGACACGCGATCTCATCTCACCAAGGGGCAGGATGGACACGATCTACCGTGGCATCGGGGGACGTTCGCGTGCGGTTCGCGCGATGCGACTGACCGGCGGCGTGGATGCCAGCTCCGACCTATACAGGAAGGTGTTGAGTCCATGAAAATTGCCAGGACGAGCAGAGCCGTGATGGCTGTGCTGCTCGGAACGGTCCTGATCATGATGGCGCTGGTGGTACCCGCGCTCCGCGCGAACGCGGCGCCTGGGGACAACGTCTGCTCAGGGCTGGACTCCGGAAAGATCGACGTCAGTGGCGAACAGACCTCGATCACGGTCACGGCTCCGGCCGGTTACCTGATCGACGAGTACTGCGTCAAGGCCGGCTCGGTCCAGGGTGGGACGGGCGGCCCGGTGTATGTGACGGTCAACCCACCGACCAAGTCAGTGACGATCACCTACCCCAGCGGTAAGGCGATCAGCCATTACTCGGTGAGCTACGTGCCCGTCACCACCCCGACGACTCCGCCGACAACACCGACGAAGACACCGACGACTCCGCCGCCGACGTGCACCCACAACTGCACGCCCACACCCACGCCGTCGAAGCACGTGACGCCTGCGCAGCATCCGACGGCGAAGGCCGGCGCTGAAGCGGC